>RGAX01000200.1 GCA_009919985.1 Opitutaceae bacterium | reverse complement strand
CCGGTGGTGCCGACGACGGCGACTAGGACGATGTCGGCGCCGGGTAGTTGCGCGAGTTCGACAAGGCCGGCGAGGCCGCCGACGAGACGAGTGTCGGCGGGAAAGGCCGCGGGATGCGCGCGCGCGGCGGCGAAGGCGTCGTCGTCAAACAGACCGACGTGACGCACGCCGTGAGTGCGGGCGATGGCGAAGAGCTCGAGTTTGTCGGGGTGCGCGGCGATGACGCGCAGGGTGTTTTCACCGATCGAGCCGGTGGCACCAAGCAGAACGACGCGTTTGCGAGACGGAGGGGCGGAAGTGGCCACGGGTGAAGGCGGGTGCGCTTAGGGCAAGCGGAACAAGAAATAGGCTACCGGAGCCGTGAGCAAAAGACTATCGCTCAAGTCGAACATGCCTCCGATGCCAGGGATTACGTGGCCGGAGTCTTTAAGCGCGGCGCGGCGCTTGATGACAGATTCGATGAGGTCGGAAACAATCGCGATGACGGCGATCGGGCCAGCAATGAGTGCGGCGTGGAGGGGCGTGAGGGTGGCGCCGAGCTCATTGCGGCCAAGCCAGGCGACGAGCGCGCCGATGCCAATCGAAGTGAGGACGCCACCGACGGCACCTTCCCACGTTTTCTTTGGACTGATCTGCGGGGCCATCTTGTGTTTGCCGATGGCTAGGCCGGTAAGCAGTGCGCCGACATCGCAGAATTTCGCGACAGCAATGAGCCACAGGCACAGCAGCAAACGCCCGTCCGCCGAAACCGTGTCTGTGGGCAACGGCGTGAGGATGCGCACCATATATTGGAGGAGTAACGCGACGTAGACTAATCCGAAAAGCGTGGAGGCGAGCGCCTCGACGCGTTTTTCGGGTGGACGCTCGGCGACGACGCGGATCGCGATGACGACTGCGGCGAGAGCGAGCAACGGATGGGCGGGCGCGCCAAAACGCGCCTCGATGTAGGGCGAGAGCGTGATCAATCCACCAAAGAACATCCCGAACCCGCTGAACGGCGTCCAACCGGCGGCCGTCATCAGTTGATAAAACTCGCGCAGTGTCAGCACGGTGATCGCGGTGACGAGCACGAGTCCGCCGCCCGTGCGGAAAAACCATAACGTGCCGAAGATGAGGGCCCAAAGTGCAAGGGTGCTAAAAATACGGGAGATCACGTTTTTGAAATAAGAAGCGGATTTTTAGCGGGCGGGCGCGGGTTTGAGTTGTTCGCTGGTGAGGCCGAAACGGCGTTCCCTTCGATTGTAATCGGCGATGGCGGCGGCGAGGTCAGCTTTCGTGAAATCAGGCCAGAGGGTGGGCGTAAAAACGAACTCGGCGTAGGCGGCTTGAAGAAGCAGAAAATTGCTGATGCGTGTCTCCCCTGAGGTACGGATCACTAGATCGGGATCAGGCAGATCAGCGGTGCTTAAGTAGCGGTTAAACGAAGCCCAAGATTCGTCGTTAAGGTTTTCCCGACCGGCCGCAACCGCAGCGGCGTAGGCGTGAGCGGCGTCGACGACCTCGGTGCGGGCGCCGTAGTTGAGCGCGAGCACGAGCGTATAATCCGTAAACTGCTTCGTGGCCTCGATTGTATCGTGGAGAAGTTTTTGGATGTTGGCGGGCAGATCGGCCGTGCGACCGATGGTGCGGAAACGTACGCGGTCGCGAACAAAGGTGGTAAGCTCCTTTTTAAGGTAATACTCCAGCAGGCTCATCAGGCCGCCGACTTCGTCTTGCGGACGTTTCCAGTTTTCGACGGAAAACGCGTAAAGCGTAAGAACTTTAACACCGAGGTCGCGGGCGGCAAACGTCGTCGTACGGACCGTCTCCACGCCCCGGCGGTGACCTTCGAGGCGAGGGAGTCCGCGGGATTTGGCCCAGCGACCGTTGCCGTCCATGATGATGGCAATGTGGGCGGGGACGTTGCCCGATGGGACGGGCGTGTTGGAGGTTTCAGCCATGCAGAAGCGCAACAGTTAGCGAGGCGGGCAGAAGTTTGACAAGGGGGAAGCCCGGATGCGGTTTGGGGGGTATGAGTAAACCTCTGACAGCGAAGAAAATTGCGGCGGAGTTGGCGAAGTTACCTGGTTGGTCGTGGGAACATGAAGCACTGGCAAAGACCTTCGAGTTTGCGGATTTTCGGGACGCGCTGGCCTTCATGGTGCGAGCCGGCTTCGAGGCCGAGGCGCTGAACCACCATCCGGAATGGATGAATGTGTATAAAACCGTCGCCGTGAGGCTAACGACGCACGATGCCGGTGGTAAAGTGACCGCGCTCGATGTGCAATTAGCGAGGCGCATGGATCGTTGCGCGCAATGAAGCGCGCCACGCGTGCGTTCAAAGCCCGAGCATGAAATTGAACGTGCGTTCGGGTTCTCCGGGGAGGGCTTCGTGCGAGAAATCAGGGTAGAGCACGATGTCTTTTTTGGCGGTGATTTTGTTATAGGCGGCGAACTGCGTTGAAGGCGGGCAGATGGGATCCATCAGGCCGGTATAAAGCAGGACCTCAGCGTGGATACGCGGGGCGAGGTGCTGGACGTCGATGTAGCCGAGTTTTTCAAAGGTAGCGGCGGCGCGTTCGTGGCGTGGGTCGAAGGCGCGGAAGTAGAGGCTCAGTTCCTCGTACGCGGCCTTCGCTTGGTCCATTTCCCAGACGCGCAGATAGTCGCACAGAAACGGAAAAATCGGCGCCGCGCGGCGGATACGCGGCTCGAGGGCGGCGCAGGCAAGAGTGAGCGCTCCGCCTTGGGATGCGCCCATCGCGCCTACGCGCGCAGGATCGACTTCGGGTAGCGCCATCACGACGCGGGCGAGTTGAACCGTATCAAGAAATATCGCTCGGAAGAGGAGTTTGCGGGCATCAGGGTCATCGAGGCCGCGGATGATGTGACCGCGCATGGTGTTGCCCTGGACGCCACCGCGGTCTTCAGAGCGACCGCCTTGGCCGCGGCAATCCATGGCGGCGACGCAGAAGCCGGCGCCCGCGTAAGCGAGCTTGTTGACCCAATCACCGGAGTGGCCGGAGTAGCCGTGAAATTGGAGGACGGCGGGGGCTTTGCGCGTGGGGGATGAGGTCGATTTCGGACGGAGGTACTTGGCGTAGATTCGGGCGCCGCCCACGCCGGTGAACCAGAGATCGAAACACTCGACGTGGGGCGCAACGATGGTGGAGCTGGGCCGGAGTTCGGGTTGTGGAGCCGTGACGTCGAGCTCGCGAAGGGCATCGGCCCAATAGGCATCGAAGTCGGCGGGACGGGGATTGCGGCCGGTGTAGCGCCGAAGCTCGGCGAGGGGGAGGTCGATGAGGGGCATTTTGAGAAAAAGAAAAAGCGCGGTTCAAAACGTGGGGCTGAGCGATAGTGTTGTCGGTCGAGCTGGTGTGGAGGGTCGAGCAGAATTGCGGGCTGTGTCGCGATGCCCCCAAAAGTAGTGATCAGAAGACGAGGTTTGTTTTCGGCGCTTTCGTGTGTTTCGTAAGTCTAATTATGAAAACTATCGGCGTACTAGGTTTGGGCATTATCGGCAGCGTTTGGGCGCGGCATTATCACGCGGCGGGCGTGTTGGCCGCAGCTTGGAATCGGACGCCGCAGCCAGATTTCCCGCATTGGAAAACGACCCCGCTGGCGGTCGCGCAAGCGGTGGATATCGTGCAGATCGTCGTCGCGGATCCTCCCGCGGTGCGGGCTTTGCTCGCGCAGATTTTGCCGGCGCTCGGACCGGGAAAAACCGTGGTTCAATCGAGCACGATTGATCCGCGCAGCAGCGAGGAATTCTACCAAGCGGTGACGGCCCGTGGGGCGCGATACCTCGAAGCTCCGTTCACGGGAAGTAAGCCGGCGGCGGAGCAGAAGCAGGTGGTTTACTACGTCGGCGGCGACGCGGCGACGGTGGCGGATATGGATGCGATCTTGGGTTTGGTGTCGCTCGTGCGACTCCCCATCGGTAATCACCAGCAGGCGACAGCGCTCAAGTTGGCGATGAATTTGAACATCGCAGCTCAAATGGAGGCGTTGTCGGAAGCGATTACGTTGGTGCGACGTGCAGGGATTTCAGATGATGTGTTTTTCGGCGCGCTGGCCCGTAATGCCAGCCAGTCAGGCTTGGCGAAACTCAAGGAGCCGAAGCTGCGGGCGGGAGATTTTTCCCCGCAATTTTCCGTGAAACACATGTTGAAGGATATGCGGTTGGCGGCGGGTATCGGCGGATGCGAAGCGTTCCCTGTTTTAGCTACGATGCGCGACCGGCTGGCGGCGGCGGATCAGGCGGGATTGGGCGATCAGGATTTCTCGGTGCTCGTCACGCTGCTAAATCAAAAATCGAGCTGAAGGGTGGCGGGAACGTAGGCCGTACCTCACCAAGTGTGCCACGCGTTCCGCCTGAGGGCTCCGCGGTCGGTTACTCGATCTTAAACGGAGCGAGCATTTGGTCAGTGGGACGGTTTTTTTTCTCAAAATATTTTTTGAGCACCGATCCGGCGACTGGAGCGGCGTAGCGGCCGCCACCGAAATTTTCGCCCAAAGTTTCGCCTTCTATCATCACCGCCATGGCGATCTCGGGGTTGTCGGCGGGGGCAAAACAGATGAACCAGGCGAAATTGATGTTCCCGGTTTTGCCGTCTTTAGTAACTTTTTTTTGCGCGGTGCCGGTTTTGCCAGCGATGCGAACGCCGGGGATTTTAAAAAGGTCGAGATTAAGCGTGCTCGCTGTGCCGTAGGTGGTCGTGCCAACCATGCCTTCGATGAGAGCGGCGCGTTGCGTCGGGCTTAGGCCGATAGATTCCGTGTGTTGGACGGGCGCGTCCGGGTTGTGGAGGAGAGTCGGTTGGGTGAAGACCTCGTTGCGTGCGACGGAGGCGGCGAAGCAGGCCATTTCGAGGGGAGTGACAAGGACGTAGCCTTGTCCGATGGACATGTTGGCGGTGTCGCCGGGAAACCATTTTTCGCCAATCACTTTTTCTTTGTAGGCGGGATCGGGGATCACCATGCGGCCGGTCTCATTGGGAAGTTCGATGCCGCTGCGTTGGTCTAAAT
>RGAX01000199.1 GCA_009919985.1 Opitutaceae bacterium | reverse complement strand
GGTCCGCTGGGTATCGCCGCCCTCGCCGCCGCCCTCCCCACCGCGCAAAACGAACTCGCCTTGGGCCTTGCCATGGGCCTAGCCCGCACCGATGCCGGCGCCGCCACCCTCGTCGAGGTCGTCACCGCCGGCCGCGCCCCCGCTGGCTTACTCCGTCATCGCTACGTCGCCGATGCCCTGGCCCAGCGCCCCGCCGCCGTCCGCGAGCGCGCCGCCGCACTCGTCAAAAACCTCCCCTCCGAAGATGCCCGCCTCGACGCCCTCATCTTTGCCCGCACCGCTGCGATCACCACGGCCAAACCCGATGTCGCCCACGGTGCCGCCGTCTTCGCGCAAAACTGCGCTGCCTGTCACCGCGTCAAAAACACCGGCGGCAACCTCGGCCCCTCGCTCGATGGCATCGGCTCGCGCAGCATCCAACGCGTGATCGAAGACATCCTCGACCCCAGCCGCAACGTCGACCCCAACTTCCGCCTCACCACCGTGACGTTGAAAAACGGCGACACGCGCTCCGGCCTCAACCTCCGCGCCGAAGGCGCGACCACACTCCTGCGCGACCCTGCGACGAATGAGGACATTGCCATCGTCACCGCCGACATCCAAGCCAGCGCCGCCTCCCCGATCTCCCCGATGCCCGCCACCTTCGACACCGTCCTTAGCGAAGCCGATTTCTTCGACGTCATCACTTACCTACGCACACCAGCCTCGACTCAATAATGCTGCACCTGTTCCAGCAATCGAGGCCCACGATTAACGACAAAGTCCCAGAGTGCTGTATCATCGATGATGTCGTAGCCGTGAGCGATAAGGTTTCTAAATCCGAAAAATCTTTCGATATTCAGGAATCTTCTGCGCGAGATTATCAGCATCGATCCGTTCCAGTCGCAAGAGGGCCTCACCGATGATTTAAAACTGCCGTTCAACGGCGAGCTGTAGTACCCGATCGCTCTGGAAATTCGCCAAATCTTTACCCGCACGGAACGGGATCGTCTCCGCACAAGCCAGAGAAAATTCGAGCTAGAGCTTTCGGACTCTATGCGGCATAGATAAGCTCCTTGGAGCGATCGATCTCAGCCTGAAAAATGTGATTTCTAAACGGCTTCACTGAAGGCGAACCGGTTAATTTTCCGGCAACACTTCAACCGTCCACCACGGCAGCGGCGGATTCCGATAGACCACTTTGCCCTGAGCGGTAGCGGCCACAGGCCGCAGCGGCGTGTTCAGCGAAGAGTTGTCCACCACAATGGCAAAATCCACGAACACCAGAGAGGCCTTCACATTCTTGCGCATCCGTTCGTAGCGCGGACCGATCTTGTCGGGCGGCACGCTATGCCCGCCATCCTGCACCCGGCTCTCGACGCGCAGTGCGCTCAATACCGCCGAGTCCACGCAGATGAAAATCATGACCACCGTATATCCGGCTGCTTGCGCCTCCCTGAGTGCCTGCACTTTTGCGCCCACCGGGTCGGAAAAAACTGTCTCCGTGATGAAGTTTTCCCGCTTCGCCATCATCTCGCGACGGCGTTTTTCGGCCAGATCGGCCGCTAGCCTTTCGGTCGCCTCACCCTCGGGTGCCCCTGCTGCGATTAAGGTCTTCGCTAGCAGGTCGGCGTTGATGAAAGGAAGTTTGATGGCGGCGAGGTGTTGCTGATAAAACGTGCTCTTACCTGCTCCGTTGGGACCCACCAGAAAGAGCAAGACCGGACCCGCTTGCTGGGTCAGCTTCGACAATTGCTCGAATACGACATTAGGTAACGGCGTCGCCATGCGCTCTCACTCCGATGCGTGCTAATCCGCTGCCGTCGATTGCCTGATCGCTTCTCGGGATCCATCCGGGTTCAAACGCGTGATGGTGCCCGCTTCCCCTGGCTCGGAGCCATAAAGCGGCACTCCTCGCGCACTGATTTCGCGCAGCCACGCACCTTCGTCGCCGGTCTGGCCGAGAAATTCAGTCAGCACGGCGGCAATCTCCTGGCGCTGGCCGGCCTCGGCCGCGCGGCCAATTTTCATGGTGCCGCCCATCCGCTCCAACAAACTCACCAAGGCATCGCCCGTTAGTTGGGACTCGATCGCTCGTCCGATGGCCGCCCAATGCTCGATCTGCCCAGTCATAGACCGATTAAACAGCTTAGAGGAGCTGCGGGCTTCCTCTACAAGTTCACCCGAAAGCTTTATAGGCATGGATCGGCTCATGTCATCAAGGTAGTAAAATACTACCTTGCGTCAAGATCGATGTCTTAGGCGTGCTCAGTCTTGGAAATTACACCGAAGCGCTCATGATATGTAAAAAGAGCAAAAGGTTAGAGCAGCCGGGACAAAAGCGGCGCGCTGATAAAGTGGCGCGAGTTAACCACGATTTTTAAGAAACGCCTTAACCTCGTTATGCGTACCATAAAACAGAAAGAGGAGGGAGTCCTGGTCTCGTCTAAAAATGAGTCGGTAATCTAAAGCATCTCTACATTCCAAGTGCTTTCCAAGTCGCCGCATTCCGATGCCGGCGTGAAGGTGGGGATGACCGTAAACCTGATCCGCCCTACGCATCGCCTCCATCACCTGAAAGAGTCGAGCATCAGAAAGCCCCTTCAGACAGCGACGGAAGGATGACAGAGTTTCCAGTCTCATTCGCGAAGCGATGCGATGCTAGTAACGCTTTTGATTGTACCAGACTTCTTTTCAGCGGCAACCATAAGGTCCATTCGACGGTCGAAGACGGTCAAATCGGCAGGAGTCATGTTGTATTCGACTTTCGCATATTCGGAATCCGGCATAGCTAAAGGGAATGGAATAGCCTTTTGGCTTACCACCTTTGCTAGAAAAGCGTCGATGGCCGTCCTTGGAGTCAGACCCATACCAGCAAGAATCTTCTTCGCGGCTTTAACGTTTTGGCGATCAACTCGCATGGTCATAGTAGACATGTCACAAAATGCAGCTATTTGTGTCAGATAGTCAAGTCGTAGGTATTTTGGCAGACTGAGGTGACTATAAAACCACCGGCACCGTGGCCTCTCTGGCGTCGCCTTTGATCGATCCCACCTAACCACCAAGGCCTCGATTAAAAATCTCGGTGCAGAACCGTGTTACCGCTTCCCTCAGGCGCGGCTTTATTGTTGGAATAGTGCTCACCCTTCCATGCGCCCCTTGTTTCTCTTTGTCGTGGCTTTGAGTTCCGCCTGGGTCGGCCACGCGGCCGATGCGCCGTCGCGTGCCGCCTTCCCTACTCCGGCCAACTCGGGTGCGGCGATGCACCTCGTCGCTCCGGCCCTGCCCCCCGCTGCCGCCGCCGCAGCAATTCAGCTGCCGCCGGGGTTCCAAGCCTCGCTCTTTGCCGCCGAGCCCGACGTGCAGAACCCCATCGGTCTCGCGTGGGATGCGCGCGGTCGGCTCTGGATCGCCGAGAACTACACCTACGCCGAGCGCGGGGTGAAGTTCGACCTGCGCTACCGCGACCGCATCGTCATCTTTGAAGATCGCAACGGCGACGGGCACTTCAGCTCACGGCGGGTGTTCACCGACGATCTCCAACGCCTCACCAGCATCGCCCCTGTCCCTGGTGGCGTGTGGGCGATGTGCCCACCGCAACTGCTCTTTATCCCCGATCGCAACGACGACGGCATTCCCGATGGTGCGCCCGAGGTCGTGCTCGATGGCTTCAACTTGCCCGACGAGAATTACCACGGCCTCGCCAATGGTCTCCGCTTCGGGCCTGACGGTTGGCTTTATGGACGTTGCGGGGCTTCGGCCCCCGGCGAGCTCGGGGCACCCGGCACGCCCGCCGCCGCCCGCATCCCCATGCGCGGCACGATCTGGCGTTATCATCCGGAACGTAAAGTCGTCGAGGTCCTCGGCTCCGGCACCACTAACCCTTGGGGCCACGACTGGGATGCGCTCGGCGAATTGTTTTTCATCAACACCGTCAACGGCCACCTCTGGCACCACACAACCGGCGAGCACTACGTGCGCTCCCACACGCTCGACCCCAATCCCTACACGTACCGTCTCATCGATCTGCACGCCGACCACTGGCACTTCGACACGAATCAGCATTGGAAAAAGTCCGGCGATGGTGCCGCCAACGCTTACGGCGGGGGTCACGCGCATGTGGGCATGATGATCTACCTCGGCGACAACTGGCCCGCGACGTTTCGCGATCAACTTTACACGCTCAACTTCCACGGCCGCCGCGCCAACGCCGATATCCTCGAGCGCCAAGGCTCCGGCTACGTCGCCCATCACGGCCCAGACTTATTCATCTCGAGTGATCCGTGGTTTCGCGGCCAAGAGCTCTCCTACGGGCCTGATGGGGGCGTGTTTGTCCTTGATTGGAGCGACACCGGTGAATGTCACAACGCCACCGGCGTGAACCGCCTGAGCGGTCGCATCTACAAGATCACCTACGGTAAACCGCCGACCGCGCCCGCGATCGATCTTGCCCAAGCCAGTGTCGCGCAACTGGTCGCCCTGCACACACACGCCAACGAGTGGTGGGTCCGCCAAGCGCGCCTGCAACTCACGGAGCGCGCCGCCGGTTCACCCGACGCGGCCGCGCAACTCCGCGCGTTGTTCGACAGTGACGCCGCGGCTGCGCAACCGGTCCTCAGGCTCCGTGCGCTCTGGTCGCTCTTCATTATCGGCGCAACCGATGAGGTTTTTCTACGTGCCTGTCTGCGTGACGCCGACGAACACGTCCGCACGTGGGCCATTCGACTCCTTAGCGATGCCTGGCCGCTCGACACAGTGTTGAGCCAACGTCCGCTCCTCGCCTACTCCGAGCAACCCGCGCCCTCGCCCGCCGTACTCGCCGAATTTCATCGCCTCGCCGCCGACGATCCTTCGGCGCTTGTTCGTCTCGCTCTCGCCTCGGTGCTGCAACGTCTCCCCACGCCGGCACGCGTCCCACTCGCCTCGGTACTCGTCCGCCACGCCGCCGATGCTGACGACCACAACCTCCCGCTGCTCATCTGGTACGGGCTCATCCCCGTCGCCGCGCCCGCGACGGCCGCCGAGTTACCC
>RGAX01000198.1 GCA_009919985.1 Opitutaceae bacterium | reverse complement strand
GGACGTGATCCGGCCGAGAATCTCACGCTACTCGAAGTGGATGCGCTCACAGTGCCGCTCGGTGGCGAGTTGACACCAGATCTGGTGTTTATTGATCCACCGTATGAAATTATCCTGGAAGTGGCGCCGAAATTATTCGCGCGTTTGAGCGAGGTGCTGGCGGCGAAGCCAGAGGCTTTGGTGGTGTTTGAGGCGCCGGGTGAGATTGAGTTGGCGCCGACGGGTTGGAGCTTGCGTAAGCGTTTGGGCAAGGGGCGTGGGCAGCCAACGGTGATGTTTTTTCGGCGGGACGTTTGAGGCTTCCTGGCTGAATCCTTGATTGGGCGCTAGGATTCGGAATAGTACGGAGCAATGAAACTTACCCTGTGGCGGTTGGCGTTGATTCTGGTTGGTGCAACGACGAGTGGATTGGCGGCACCGCAGACGTGGGCGGCGGATCGGGCATTAGGGGTAAAAGATTTAGAGGATATGTGGACCTTGGTCGGTGATCCCAGTCGCACGATGGGCGTCCGCGGGCTCTTTCGTTTTGCCGTCGAAGCCACGGGACTCAGTTGGCATCCGGAGCGAGTTGAAGTGGCGTTGGCGCGGGCCCGCGCGATGCAAGATCTCGATCCAGCAAGTAAGACACGCGGTAATTTCAAGTGGAACAGCGGCCAGAACGGTGTCGTCGATCTCAATGCTGTGGAATTTGCGTCGCAGCTCATGGGTTACCTGCGACGCGTGCAATCGGCGCAGTTGTCGGCAAAGGCGCGTGCGCAATTGGATGAGATGATGACCGACGCGATTGATGGCTTGCGCAGCCACGTCGTGAAAATCGACTACACAAATATTTTTGTGATGAAGGCCTGGGGTTTGATCGCGATCGGCGAGACGTTGGGACGTGCGGACGTGGCGGCGGACGGTTACCAGCGTTTCGACGCGTGGATGGAGTTCACAATGCGGCATGGCATCGGGGAATACGGCGCGGTCGTTTATTATGGAATCGATTTAGATTCCTTGGCGTTGCTGGCGCGGTTTGCGGGTCGAGCCGAAGCGCGCGCAAAGGCAGAAAAGGCGATCCAACACGTGTGGACCGATCTCGCGGCAAATTGGTGGGCGCCGGGCGATCGCATGGGAGGGACGAATGCACGGACATACGATTATATTTACGGACACGGTTACACCGAGGCGCACACGTGGACGGCGGGTTGGTTGCGTGAACGACCGGAGTTGGAAGGCGCCGGCTGGGTGACGGGCGTGCGTTACAATCTCTCCACGTTCCGCGATGCGGTGATGTGGCGGCCGTCGACAGACTGGACGGAGTCGATCCGCTCGCAGGTGCCGCGCACGGTGGTGCAGAGTTGGGGCGAACAGCCCGAGCAACGCGCGGTGAATTGGATAGGACGGCACGTGAGTCTCGCATCCTCTGGCATGGCGCGTAGCCGCGATGAGCGCACGCTCGTGGCCAATCTCGGGGATTTACCAGCGGTGCCGCAGTTGACCCTTTTCATGGAAGGCCGGCGTGATCCATACGGCTATAAAAAACAGGTCGGCGGCAAGGCGCTGCATTTGATGCCGTTCGTCGCAACGGTGCAGCGCGGGCCGGAAGTGTTGCAGGTGTTGTCGGACGATCCCTTAAAGACAGACAGCCGAAACAAGCCCGGTGATCTCGTGAATTTTGTCACGCATTTCACGGTGCCGGTGGTGGCGGAGGTGTGGTCGGGCGACGTGCGTGTAGAACCGGGCTCGGCGGCTCGTCCGACGCTTCTTGCGACCGGTGCGCCGATATTTGTGCGGCTCGGCGATGCGGTGATCGGCTTGCGCTGGCTCGTGGCGACGACCACAACGGGTGAGTCAGCGGCGCTGGAATATATTGAGGACGCGGCGGGTGGTGTGGCGCGGCGGTTGACGTTGACGCACTGTGCGACGGAGCCGCAGGGGCGGGCGACGGTGGTGGTGTGGCTGCGGGCGGCTGAAGGGCTCGACGCGGCGGGTTTTGCGGCGTGGCGGAAGGAATTTGCAACGGCGCCTGCGCAGGCAAAAATTTCGGGTGATGTCATCGTGGCTGAGGTCCCAGGCGCAGCGGGTGCGTTGCGGATTGAGGCCGATGTGTTAAATAGCGAGCGCAGGGTGCTTATGGGGGGCGAACCGGTGGCGCTATTGAGCGTGAACGGGCGCGAGGTGAGTCCGTTGCGTTGATTTTCATTAGGCGCGGGCCGCAGGCGGACGTGGAGGCGGCCGGACTTTGACAGTTATATTTACGGACTCTTGCCAACGAACGATATTCGGTTGGTTTCATAGGTATGCCCTTACCCCTCGCGGCGATTATTCCGCGCACCCTCGACGTTGTTGATTACATTTTGCTCGCTGCTTATTTTGTGGTGAATCTCGGAATCGGCTGGTGGTGCTCGCGCCGCAAGCAGTCGAGCGGTTCATTTTTTCTCGGCGGTGGGCGCGTGGCGCCGTGGGCAATGGCGGTGAGTTTCTTCGCGACGAGTACCAGCAGCATCAGTTTCATGGCCTTGCCAGCGATGAGTTATTCGACGGATTGGATGGCTTATGGGTCCTCGCCGGCGCAGGCGTTTGCCGGTATTTTGGTGGGCTTTGTTTTTGTGGGGCTGCTGCGGAAACTTAATCTTACGACGGTGTTTGGTTATCTCGATCAACGTTTCGATCACCGCGTACGGTTGCTGGGCGCGGGCTTGGCGGTGTTGTTGAAGGTGTGCGGGCGTATGAGCGTAGTAATGCTGTTGCCGGCGCTCGCACTTTCTACGGTGACGGGGCTCAACGTCTATCTGAGTATTTTAGTGATGGGCATCGTGACTACGATCTACGCAATGGAGGGCGGTTTCGAGGCGGTCGTCTGGACGGATGTGTTGCAATCGGCGGTGATGATTGGCGGCGTCGGCGTGGCTATTTATTTTATTTCGAGTGGTGTGGACGGCGGGCTCGTTGGGCTCATTCAAACCGGACAAGAGACGGGAAAATTTAAAATGATATCGTGGGATTGGGATTTTACGAAGCCCACGGTATGGGTTTTTGTGGGCATGTTTTTTGCGACGATTCCAACACAGGTTGGTGATCAGCCGCTCATGCAGCGCATGCTGGCAACTGCCGATGTGCGCGAAGCCAAGCGTACAGTCGTAATGGGTAACGTGATCGGGCTCGCGGGCTCGGTATTATTTTTCTTTGTGGGAACGGCGCTTTTTGTTTTTTACCGCGCGCATCCTGACCGGCTCACGGCGGATCTACCCAACGATAAAATTTTCCCGTACTTCATTGCGAACGAACTACCGCACGGGATCGTGGGCTTGATCATCGCAGGCCTGCTGGCGGCGGCGATGGGGGCCCTCAGCAGCGCGATGAACGCGACTGCGGCAATTCTGGTAAGTGATTTTCAAGGTACGTTGAAGCCGCAGGCGACGGAGCAGCAACGTCTGCGTCTGGCGCGCGTTTCCACCATGACGTGCGGTCTGGTGGCTACGGGAATGGCGGCTTATTTGGCGTCACTCAACGTGACGTCGTTGTGGGATCAATTCCTGCGCTTGATCGCGCTTATCGGTGGCGGTTTTCCAGGCGTATTTGCACTCGGGCTGTTATCGCGGCGGGCTAATGCCTCGGGCGTTATTGTCGGAACTTTTGCGAGTATCGCCATCACTGCGTGGGTTCAATACAACACGAAGATGGTTTCGTTTCTCCACACCTTTGTCGCCATCGGCTCCTGTATGGCGATTGGCTACATCGCCAGTTTCTTCTTCGCCGCGAAAGCGGAGAAACGCGATCTGCGCGGGCTCACGCTCTGGGATTTGTCGAAGTGATCGCAGCGAGCCTCGGCTGAGGCTCGCGCTCAACGGAGTGATATTACAACAAGCCGAGTCTCGCGCGCACCAGCGTAAGTGCTGCAGTGACGGCAGTCTCGCTTCGTAGCACGCGCGATCCGAGATCGACGAGTGAGAAACCATTTGCGCGCAACGCCGCACGATCCGCCGGTCCCCACCCGCGTTCGGGTCCCAGCGCGAGGACGATAGAAGTGTCACTCTCTAGGTGACACTTACTCAGAGGAGCGGTGGCTTCGTAGTTGTCGAGAGCGAGGCGGGCTAGGGTTGTTGTCGCGGGTGTGTGCGTATTGCCGTGCGAGGCGGTAATGCTGGTTGCGCTAGGTAGCTCACCGAGCGCGGAGTTTAGGCTGCGGTCGTGCGAGACGACGGGCAGTCGGGTGGCAAAGGCCTGTGCGGCGCCGGCTAGGCAGTGGCGGCGCCATTCGCCGGCAGTCCAGAGCGTTGCGGCGGCGTAGTTGGGATCGGTGCGTTCGGTGGTGATGAAGTGGATGGCGCCTACGCCGAGCGTGGTGGCATCACGTAGGATATCGCGGGCGGTTTGTGGGCGCGGTAGACCGATCAAAAGTGTGATAGGTACGGCGGGTTCAGGCTGTGGGCCCCACGTAAAGGTAAAGGTGAGGGCGTCGTCGGAGATATTGGCGAGGGTGGCTTTGCCGAGCGGACCGTCCACGAGGCCGACGTCGAAGCTGTCGCCGATCTGGCGGCGGAGTATTCTTAGGATGTGCTCGGCGCGCGGATCGGTACGCGGAAGCTCGGCGGAGATTTCGGCGGGCTCAAAGAGAATGAGGTTCACGCGTAGCTTACGTAAGTTTGAAGCCGCGCGGATTAAGCGAGGATCGCGTCGACCTGCGCGAGTTCGGCAGGGGCGAAAGTGAGATTCGCGAGGGCAGCGAGGTTATTTTCGAGTTGGGAAACTTTACTTGCACCGATGAGGGCGGTGGTGATGCGCGGGTCACGCAGGACCCAAGCGAGGGCCATCTGCGCGAGGCTCTGGCCGCGAGCTTGGGCGAGGACGTTAAGCTTCTCGATTTTGGCGAGGATGGCGGGAGTGATACCGGCGGCTTTGAGGAAACCGTGGGGTTTACCTGCGCGGGCATCGGCGGGAATGCCGGCGAGGTAGCGGTCGGTGAGGAGGCCTTGGGCAAGCGGGCTGAAGGGGATGCAGCCGATGCCTTCTTGGGAGAGTACATCGAGGAGCTGGGGTTCGATCCAGCGATCCAGCATGCTGTAGCGAGGTTGGTGAATAAGGCAGGGGGTGCCGAGGTCGCGGAGGATTTGAGCGGCGCGGGCGGTATCGGCGGGTCGGTAATTGGAGAGGCCGACGTAGAGAGCTTTGCCGCTG
>RGAX01000197.1 GCA_009919985.1 Opitutaceae bacterium | reverse complement strand
TGACGCATTGGGATCTCCCAAACCGTCTTGTACTTTAGCTTCACTGAATCCGGGATGTTCTCTATATGTTGAACACTCCCTTGATTGGCAATGATGCTGTTTTTCAGCTCGGTGTTCCACAAACCCAATTCGATCAACTCCCTCATCAAATACTTGTTGGTCAATGCGAACTCACCTGCCAAGGTGCGGCGACTATAAATGTTGCTGGTGAATGGTTCAAAGCATTCGTTGAATCCGAGAATCTGCGAGGTGGATGCGGTGGGCATCGGTGCCAACAAGAGCGAGTTGCGGAGGCCATGTTTTGCAATCCTCTCTTTTAATCCTGTCCAATCGAGATTGTTTGAAGGGGTCACATTCCACATATCGAATTGCAAGATGCCTTGGGATGCGGGCGACCCAGCATACGTTTCATATGGCTCGTGTTTCGCAGCCAGATCTACGGATTTCTCGAGTGCCCCGTAATAAATGGTCTCGAATATCCTGCGATTCACCTCTTTTGCCTCGTCGCTGTGGGCGCGGACATGGCGCGACTCGATGCGGCCGGGCGTTCGGGTTATGCCCGGGGCTTTGCGAGGCACATCGATCGCTTATGCGCGGCCTTACAGTTGGCGCGCGATGCGGAACGCAACCGCGATCGAGTGACTCATCTCATGAGTTCGCTTGTGGGGGCTTTGCTATTTGCGCGCGCGGCGGAGACGCCTGAGCGGAGTGAAGGATTATTGATTTCGGCGCGGCGGATGTTGCGCGCGGAATTTTGCCAACGTTAAAATTTTTTATATGAACACACCTCAAAACAAACGTCGTCGGGTCGTTATCACGGGTTTGGGCGCAGTGACACCGCTCGGTAACTCGGTCGCTGCTACTTGGGAGGCCCTGCAGGCTGGCCGCAGCGGCATTGGTAAAATTACGCGTTTTGACGCGACCGCCTGCACCGCGCAGATCGCCGGCGAAGTGAAGGATTACGATCCCACCAAGCCCATCGCGACGCCGGTACATCCTCGTGGCGCAGCGGGCGAAGCCGTCACCGCCGCGCTCTCGCCGAAGGAAATGAAAAAGCTTGGGCGTTTCACGCACCTCGGATTAGGCGCGGGTCTTGAGGCTTATGTTGATTCCGGTCTCGACGCAGTGCGCGCGACGCTGAAACCCGAGCGCCTAGCGATCAATATGGGCGTCGGCCTCGGCGGCCTACCCGAGATCGAAGCGATGCATGACACGTGGAAAACCGGGGGCTTTCGCAAAATCTCACCGTTCTTCATTTTACAGGTGGCGCCCAATATTCTCTCGGGCCAACTGGCGATTCTGCTCGATGCTCGCGGGCCTAACATGAGTAACACGGCGGCCTGCGCAACGAGCGGTCACTCGCTTGGCGAGTCGTTGCGCGTGATCCAGCGCGGCGAAGCTGATGTGATGGTCGCCGGAGGCTCAGAGGCGGCTATCAGTCCTCTTTCAGTCGGAGCGTTTGCCCAGATGCGCGCGCTCTCGACTCGCAACGATGCGCCGGAAAGAGCTTCACGTCCGTACGATGCGGACCGCGATGGCTTTGTGATCGGCGAAGGCGCCGTCGCGATGGTCCTCGAAGAATACGAACACGCGAAGGCGCGCGGCGCGCGCATTTACGCGGAGCTCAGCGGCTACTCGGCTTCCGGTGATGCGTATCATCTTTCCTCGCTCGCACCCGAAGCTGAAGGCTCGCGCCGCGCAATGGAGCAAGCGCTCCGCGATGCTGGTGTTGCGCCGACTCAGGTGGGCTACGTATCGGCGCACGCCACTTCGACGCCTGGCGGCGACGGAGAAGAAGGCGCGGCGATCGCGGCTGTGTTTGCCGAAAATAAGGCGACGCTTCACGTCAGCGGCGTGAAGTCCATGACCGGTCATCTCCTCGGGGGCGCGGGTGCGTTGGGTGCATTAGCCGCGGTGCTTGCGGTGCATCACGGTGTGATTCCACCCACGATTAATTTGGAAAACGTCGATCCTGTTTGCGCGGCCTTGGGCTTGAATTTCACGCCCAACACCGCAGTCAAAAAACGCGTGGACTATGCGCTCGCCAATAGCTTCGGCTTCGGCGGGACAAATGCTTCGCTCGTGGTGGGCCGCGTGTGAACGCGCGCTTGCGAGAGGCGGCGGAGCGGGCGGGATTAACGCTGCCCGCTGGGGAGTCCCCGGAGGCTTGGGCGGAGTTGGCCGTGGATATTTTTCTGCGTCCGCCCCCGCCCACGCGCATTCCGTTGCGCGAACAAAATTATTTGGCGTCGGCCATGCGCGGGCGCGTCTCGACGCGTTGGGGTGCATTGGCCCAATGGACCTGGGGTGTGAGTGATGCACCGTTGGTGATTCTCGCCCATGGTTGGGCGGGTCGAGCGGCGCAGTTGGGGGCTTTAGCGGAACCATTGGTCGTGGCGGGGTTTCGCGTGGTGGCATTTGATGCTCCGGCGCACGGCGAGTCGCCAGGACGTGAGGCGCATGTGCCGATGTTGGCGGAGTGTATTTTGGAAATCGCCGCGCAACAAGGAGGACTCCGGGCGGTGATCGGACATTCCGCGGGGGCAGCAAGCGCTGCGTTGACGACGTTAATGGGGCTGGAGCCGCGAGGGTTGGTTTTGATCGCGCCTCCGCTGAGTCATCGGCGGCGTGTCGAGCGCGTGGCGGATCGGTTTGAGCTGGCGCCGGAGGTTCGCACTGCGTTCTTCGCGGCGGCTGTGCGGCGGGGCGGATGGAAAGATACGGATGTCGATATGCGGGTCGTGGCGCGGCGCGCGCCGTGTCCGGCGCTCGTGTTACACGATCCCGACGACGATCGCACGGACTACGCGGGCTCTGAGGAATTCACGGCGTTGTGGCGCGGTTCTCGGTTGGTGCCCTGTCCGGGGCGTGGGCATTTTCGGATTTTATCGACGCCGGAAGTCGTGGCGGAGGCAGTCCATTTTGTAGTGGCGTTGTAACGCTTGCTGAGTCCGCGGCGGGGTGCTGATGATCAGCGTATGAAGGATCGCCGAATGATTTGGTTTGTCGGGTTGATGGCGCCGATTTTGGCGTGGTCGTGGTTGTCGCCGCAGGATCGATTGACGTGGTGGCTAGAAGTTGCGCCGGTGATTTTTGGCGTGCCACTGATGCTAGCGACCGCGCAGAGGTTTCCGCTTTCGACAATGTTGCTGCTGCTCGTGTGGCTGCATGGCGTAGTGTTGATTGTTGGCGGACATTACACGTATGCGCTCGTGCCGGGATTTGGGCCGACGGATCCGCTGGGTCGGGCCCTCGGTTGGACGCGCAACAACTACGACAAGCTCGGACATTTTGCGCAGGGCTTTGTCCCGGCTATTTTGACTCGTGAGATTTTGCTGCGGACATCACCGCTGAGTCAGCGCGTCAGCGTGGACGGAAAGCTGCGGGCGAGTCGGTGGCTGGCATTTTTGGTCGTATCGGTGTGTTTAGCGTTTTCTGCATTCTACGAACTCATCGAGTGGATTACCGCGGAGTTGCAGGGAGCGGCGGCGGAGGCGTTTCTCGGGACGCAGGGTGATATTTGGGACACGCAAAAGGACATGGCGATGGCGCTGGTGGGGGCGGTGATTGCATTGGTAACTCTGAGCCGAGTGCATGATCGCGCGGTGGTGCGAGTGACTAGCGGAGCAGTTGGTGAATAAATTTAAGCAGAGGTGCTCGGCGGGAGTTGATCGTCGTTGATGAGCTCGTTGAGCCTCGGCAAAAAACGGCGACGAGAGCTTAGGAAACGCGTTAGGGTTTTAATTTCGCGCTGAGGTACGGCGCGGTGGGGCTACGTTTGTTTTTGAGCAGGCCGGCGAGTTCGCCTTGGTATAAAAGTTCGCCTCCGTCAGGGCCGCCAACGGGACCGAGTTCGATGATGTAATCGGCTTCCGCGAGGAGATCGAGGTGGTGTTCGATGACGACGACACTGTGGCCTTGCTCGACAAGCGAATGCAGTACGCGGATGAGGCGTTCGCAATCGCTAAGATGAAGGCCGATGGTCGGTTCCTCGAGTAGATACAGGTTGCGTGGGCGTTCACCGCGTGAGCGCTCGCGATAGCTGGCGAGCCCTCCGGAAAGCTCGGTGACGAGTTTAAGACGCTGGGCTTCACCCCCAGATAGCGTGGGTGAGGACTGGCCGAGCGTAAGGTAGCCGAGGCCGCAGTCGATCATGAGTTGGCAGACCTGCGAGAGCTGCGAGTGGAAGTCGAAGAATGTAGCCGCTTCTTCGAAGGTGAGTTGAAGGACCTGTCCGATAGATTTGCCCTTCCACGTGATGTCGGCGAGGTCGGGTCCGTAGCGGAGCCCGCGGCAGTCATCGCAAGGCAGGTAGGTGTTGGGCATGAACGCCATCTCGAGTTTGATGCGGCCAGCCCCTTCACACGCCGGGCAGCGACCGCCGGTGGTGTTGAAGGAGAAACGCGCCGCGGTGTAGCCGCGAATTTTGGCTTCGGGCAGTGCGGCGAAAAATTGCCGGATCAGATCGAAGATGCCCAGATACGTCGCGGGAGTGGAGCGCGGCGTTTTACCAATCGGAGATTGGTCGACCTCGACAACGGAGCGGAAGATGTCGGCGCCGGTGAGGGCTTTAAAAGGTGTGGGTGCACCCTCAGCGCTGAAAGCCGTGGCCGTGGCAAAATCGCGGCCCGTGAGTTTTGATTTTTTAGCCGCAATCGCGTGGGTAACAGCAGGGTGGAGGACGTCGCGAAAGAGCGTCGATTTACCGGCCCCGCTTGGCCCGGCAACCATGATGAGACGACCAAGCGGGAGGCGCAGGTCGAAGCCCTTGAGATTGCGGATAGGAAAACGCCGGTGAGGGACTGGGCGCTCGCTCGGATCTCGGCGGGCGTTCCTTCGGCGAGCAGTTGGCCGCCGTGGATGCCGGCCGCGGGGCCGAGGTCAATGATGCGATCGGCGCGTGCCATGAGTTCATCGTCGTGCTCGACGACGAGGAGTGTGTTTCCTTTATCGCGGAGCGTTAGAAGGGTCTCGATGAGGCGGTCATTGTCGCGGGCGTGGAGGCCAATGCTAGGTTCGTCGAGTACGTAGAGAACACCGGCAAGATTGGTGCCGAGTTGGGCGGCAAGCCGGATGCGTTGGGCTTCGCCGCCAGAAAGTGTCTCAGTGGGGCGTTCCAGGGACAGGTAACCGAGACCGACGTGATCGAGGAATTTTAGGCGTTCGGCGATCTGCGGGACGATGTCTTGAGTGATGAGCTTGCCGCGGTCGTCGAGCTCGAGGGCGCGGAGATGCGCGATGAGTTCGGC
>RGAX01000196.1 GCA_009919985.1 Opitutaceae bacterium | reverse complement strand
TAGGGCCGCACCGAGCACGGTCCCGCCGTTGTAGTCAGTGTGATTGCCGATAAATTCAATGCGGCCCGGCGCATATGCGCAGATCTCGGGTGCGCGACCGTAGGTGGCGCGAAATTTTTCTACGAGCTGGGCTTTCATGCGCGGGCGAGTATTAGCGCGACGATGAAATCGGCGGGGCGGGCGCAACGGAAGCCGCGGTTGGCGGTTGCGTCGCGGGGAAATCCGCCGGCACTTCGCCCGCGCGACCTTGCACGAGCAAACGCAGCAGATGCCCGAGCGTTTCCTCGCGGGGACGATTCCGCTCGAGCGCAAGTTGATCCGCGCGTTTCAGTAACTGCGCCGCCATCGCGGCGGCCTGCGCGGGCGGGGCGCCGAGGCGCTCGCAGAGCTGAGAGAGTTGTTCCATTTCCGTCATGTTGCCTCAAGCACTACGACGATTTCTGCGGCGCCAGCAACCTCAAGCGCGAGCGGTTGCGCCGGTTGCCACGAGACGAGCGATACCATTGCCAGCCCGATAAAACCGCCTTCCGCGAGATCCACCGCCGAGCGTAATTGCCCGACCTGGCGTCCCCCTTGCCACAAGGCCGCCGGTGACTGCGGCGCCGCGCCCGGGCCACGCACGCGCTGCAAACGACGCCGCACTTGGCCCATGGATTTTAAGCGCGCCATCACTTCTTGGCCGAGGTAACAGCCTTTCGTGTAAGAGATCGTCGCTGGCTCGAGCCCGGCCTCGCCGGGTAAATCCGCCGGCCCGATATCCGCGGGCACCGAGGCAATCGCCGCCGCGATCCGCCCCCGCTCCATGGCGAGGTCGTCGATTTCAGCCCAGCCCGGCAGTTGCGCACGGGCATTAGGTAGTTCCGATAGCGGAAAAATCCATTCGAGCGTTTCTGCGGACGTTCTGCGTCCCGGAAAACTCAGCCCCACGCGAGGCGCGAGCGCAAACCACGCCACCATGCCAGCGCCGACTAGGGTTAGGCCGGTCCACTCCGAAGTGAAATCCTCTACGCTGACATCGTCCGCGATGATATAATCTTCCAAACGCGCCCGCAACGCAGTCGCCTCACTGTGGTAGCTAACGATCCAAAACTCCCCGGTCGCCGCCCCAGCGATCACGAAACTATCAGCCAAGACCTTACCTTTCTGATTGAGCCACAAGCCATAAACCGCTCCACCGCTGGTCAACCCGCGCAGGTCGTTGGTAAACTGCCCTTGGAGGAAATTCGCCGCATCCTCGCCCGTCACACGCAACACCGCAGAGGTTTTTCCCCGATAAAATTGCCGAAGCGATGAATTTTCCTTGGTTTTTATCATATTGTTTTAAAGCGATTTATAAATTATGTGATAGATTTTGATAACTTTGATTTGACGGAGCAAAGATAAAGTGTACCACTGTTCTTGTCAGTTTTAAACACTTCTCCCGCCTAGCGGGAGTTTTGGGGTAACTAAGAAAGCAAAGGCCGGTCACATAGGGGTATGTGACCGGCCACTTTTTTGCCCAAATTCCTCGGTTTTAGGCCAATCTGGGACTTGCCCAGGCCTCTTAGAACCCGCCAAGCTGACCCTCCATGCAACGCACTTCCGACATCAATGTCGTAGCGACCCGCGCCCTGCCCTCGCCCGCCGCGCTCTTGCGCGAGTTGCCCAAGTCCGAGGCCCAAGCCGCTTTCGTGACGCACTCGAGGGAGGATATTCACCGGATTATTTTCACGGACGACCGGCGCTTCCTGCTTTTAATTGGCCCTTGCTCGATCCACGACATCGAAGCGGGCCGCGATTACGCCCGCCGGCTCGCTTTGCTAGCCAAAGAAGTCTCCGAGCGCGTCCTGATTGTGATGCGCGTGTATTTCGAGAAGCCCCGCACGACCGTTGGTTGGAAAGGCCTCGTGATGGATCCGCACCTCGACGGCTCGCACGACATCGCCGCCGGCCTGCGTCTAGGCCGCGCGTTTTTGCGCGATGTGCTTGATCTAGGTTTACCCACTGCGACGGAGTTTCTCGATCCTATCACGCCGCAATATGTGGCCGATCTTGTGTGCTGGGGAGCCATCGGCGCCCGCACGACGGAATCCCAGACGCACCGTCAAATGGCCTCCGGCCTCTCGATGCCCATCGGTTTTAAAAATAGCACCGACGGCACCCTTCAAGCCGCCGTCAACGCCATCAAAGCCGCCGGCCAACCCCAAACATTTCTTGGCGTGAACCTCGACGGCGCTGCTGCCGCCGTCGACACCCGCGGCAACCCCAACTGCCACGTCGTTCTTCGCGGCGGCTCCAGCGGTCCTAATTACTCTGCAGCCCACATCGCGCAGACCGAGGCGCTCCTCGCCAAAGCCGGTCTGCCGCAGTCGATCTTGGTCGATTGCTCACACGACAACTCCGCGAAGAAGCCCGAATTGCAGCCCGAGGTGATGCGCGCACTGCTCGCGCAAATCGCCGCCGGCAACCGTTCCATCATGGGTGCGATGGTGGAGAGCAACCTCGGGGCCGGCAACCAGTCGTTCCCCCAAGCAAAAGAAAAACTCCGCTACGGGGTGAGTATCACCGATGGCTGCATCGACTGGGCGAGGACCGAGACCATGGTGCGCGAAATCCACGCCAGCCTCGCTTCGCGTTTTAATTAAGTAAACGCTCGCCCCCAGCCATCACCAAGACCTGATTGGACATTGCCAAAAAAAGTCGGCCTGTCGTTTGATCCTAAGCGGATTTAATTACAGTCTGATTACCCAAGTTAGCACCCCAACCCATTTTTTACATCATGAGCGAAAACTCCACCCCCACCACCCCGCGTTGCGAATACACCTACGCGTTCCTGATTATCCGCCTCTGGCTTGGCCTGCGTGCCGTGCTCGCCGGGCTCGAAAAATTTGAAAGCAAAGGCAGTTATTCCTTTGTGGGCTACTACGAGAACATGAAGCGTATGGCCACCGGCATTACCGGAGCTTCCTTCTTGCCGCTTTGGTCCACTAAGCTGTTCGCTGCTAGTATCGGCTACATCTTGATTACACTTGGTATCGCGTTGCTCGTCGGCTTCAAAACGCGCTGCACGTTGTTGTTCATGGGGCTTACCTACGTCGCCTTATCCTTCGGTCTGATGGCTGTGCAGGAAAGCGACGGCGTCGCCTGGCTCGGCATGCACGTCGCCCTGGTCGCCGGCGGCCTAGTACTCGTCCAACACAACCGCTACGCCCTCAGCCGCGGCTAAGCGGACCCGGCCCCCAACGCCCCATCTCTGCCCGCCATGTCTGACTCCTTTTTATCTCCTGTCACGCGCCGCGATTTCCTGAGCACCAGCGCCAAGCTTGGGGCTTTTATCGCCGCCGCGCCCTACATTGCCCGCGGCGCCGAAGTTGTCGCCAAATCCGACCAACTTAACGTCGCGCTCATTGGCTGCGGCGAACAAGGCCGCATTCTCACCAACGCCGCCCTCAAAATCCCAGGCATCCGCTTCAAAGCTGTCGTAGATATCTGGGGTTACAACCGCACCTACGCCGAGCGTCTTCTTAAGAAATTCGGCCACGACCCGAAGCCCTACGAGGATTACCGCCAGATGCTCGCCGAGATCACCGATCTGGACGCGGTCATCATCGCCACGCCCGATTTCAAACACGCCGAACACACCGTCGCCGCGCTCAAGGCCGGCAAGCACGTTTATTGCGAGAAGTTGATGTCCAACACCGTGGAGGGAGCACGCTCGATGGTGCTCGCCGCCCGCGAGACGAAAAAGCTGCTCCAGATCGGCCACCAACGCCGGAGTAATCCGCGCTACCGACACGCCAAGGATCGCATTCACCTCGAAGGCCGCCTCCTCGGCCGCATCACCAACATTGCCGGCCAATGGCACCGCGCCGTCACGGATGACTTTGGTTTCCCCAACGGCCAAGGCATCCCGGAAGCCAAGCTCAACCAATACGGTTTCGCTAACATGCATGAGTTCCGCAACTGGCGCTGGTTTAAACGCTACGCCGGCGGCCCGATGTCTGACCTGGGTGCCCACCAGATCGACGTCTACAACTGGATGCTCGGCTCGAACCCCACCATGTGCATCGCCAGCGGCGGCGTCGATTACTACAAGACTCATGAGTGGTACGACAACGCTATCGCCATCTTCGAATTCCCCACGAAGGAAGGGACCGTTCGCGCCACCTACGAGGTCCTCACCACCACCAGCGCCGGCGGCGGTTACCATGAATACTTCATGGGCGACGAAGGGGCCTTGAAGATCTCCGAAAACCCCAAATACACCAAACTTTACCGGGAAGCCCGCGCGCCAGACTGGGACAAATGGGTCGCCCAAGGTATCGTCGCCAGCCCTACCTCTGGGGAAGGCGCGCCCCCGGCCGTCAAACCCTGGGAAAAAGTTGGCGTCAAAAAACTCGGTGGTCCCGCCAAAGCCTCGACGGTCGACGTCCGAGAGACGGCTGCGCTCTCCGCTTGGGACATCCCTGTTACTCTCGACAAAGCCATTCACCAACCCCACCTCGAAAACTTCTTTGACGCGATCCGTCTGGGCACGCCGCTCAATTGCACCGGCGAATCCGCCTTCGCCACCGCTGTCACCATCCTCAAAATCAACGAATCGATTGCCGCCGGCAAAAAGCTCACCTTCGCGCCGACTGACTTCGTCGCCTAAACCCGCTCTTCTTCACTATGAACCGTTCCCTCCTTCTCGCTCTGCTCGCCCTCACCGGTGCGGCCCAAGCCGCGGACTCCGTCCCGCTCCAAATCGAGCTGCCTAAGCCGCTCTTCGCCGGGACCCCGCGCCCCATCTCGCTACCCAACCTCGAGAAACCGCGCACCGGTAAACGCCCGGACCTGATGGTTGCGGCCGGTACCGTCAACCTCTCCAAAGGTAAAACGGTCACTAGCAGCGACTCCCTGCCTGTGATCGGCGAACTCACCTTTATCACCGACGGTGATAAATCCGGCACCGACGGCACCTACGTCGAGCTCGGGCCAACCCCACAATGGATCCAAATCGACCTAGGCGCCCCCGCCAAAGTGGCCGCCGTCGCCATCTGGCACTTCCACTCCCAAGCGCGCGTCTACCACGACGTTGTCGTCCAAGTCTCTGACGACGCCACCTTCAAAACCGGCGTCACCACGATCTTCAACAACGACGACGACGACTCCTCCAAGCTGGGTAAAGGTAAAGACCAAGCGTATATCGAAAACTACGAGGGCAAACTCCTCGAGGGCAAAGGCGCCACCGGCCGCTACGTCCGTCTCTCCAGTAACGGCAACACCTCCGACGAGCTCAACCACTACTGCGAAGTCGA
>RGAX01000195.1 GCA_009919985.1 Opitutaceae bacterium | reverse complement strand
GCGGGATGCGAAAGACTGGTTACGGAATTGACTCACGTTGCCAACTGAGTGTTGACGGCAGTGTCAAAGTAGGCGTAAATGGATTTGATCTGACGGTCATCGACCCAAGCAACACCGTTCAAACCGTCCGCAACCATCTTGATGTAATTGTCCAGGTCGCCTCGTAAACCCTTGATCGGTTGATAGTCCAGATCGGTGATGTGAATGCTGATGTGGTCAATGGCAAAGCGCATCTCAACCGACACAGGGCCTTCAAACAGTGGTCCTTCGTATTGAGCTGCGACGGCCTGCTCAGCCAGCAGTGTGCGCTCGGGGGTGAACACACGTCCTCGCCTTGTCATCCTCGGTCGTTGCTTGACTTGAGGTTTGCCTTCAGCGATAAACGAATAGTTCACTTGTACACCTTGGAGATAATTTTCTCTATTTCGTGGAGGTCGCCACGCTCGAGGTAGAGGCGGTTCAAATCGGTGATCTCAAGTTCGCCACGTTTGGAGGGCTTGAGGCTGCGGGAGAGTGGGACGACATCGGCGTCGTAAAAATAGATACCGGGAATCGCGTAGTTGGACTTAGGCTGAAGCGGTTTTTCTTCGAGGGAAACGACGCGCCCGTCGGGCGCGAATTCCACGACGCCGTAGCTTTTGGGGTCGGCGACGTGGTAGCCGAAAATGGTGGCCCCACCGGTGCGGGCGCTGGCGCGCTCGAGGGATTTGGCGAGGTCGTGGCCGTAGAAAAGATTGTCGCCGAGGACGAGGGCAGCGGGCTCGTTTTTGAGGAAGCCGACATCGCCAGCGATGTGGAAGGCTTGAGCGAGGCCGTCAGGGCTGGGTTGTTCGGCGTAGGTGAGGGTGACGCCGAATTGGGAACCATCACCGAGGAGGCGGCGGAAGAGCGGAAGATCGGTCGGGGTGGAAATAACTAAGATTTCCCGGATGCCGGCGAGCATAAGTACCGACAGCGGGTAATACACCATGGGCTTGTCGTAGACCGGCATCAGCTGCTTGGAGACAGCGATGGTGAGTGGGAACAGACGGGTGCCGGAGCCGCCGGCGAGGATGATACCTTTACGTTTCATGGGGGATTATTTGGCGGTGCCGAGGCGTTCGCGGGCGTATTTCTTGGTGGTGATGTCGGCGGTCCAGTTGCGATGGGTGAGGTACCAATCGACGGTTTTCTCAATGCCGGTGTCGAAATTCTCTTTTGGCGACCAGCCGAGTTCGCGGCGGATTTTGGCGCTATCGATCGCGTAGCGGCGATCGTGGCCAGGGCGGTCAGCGACGTAGGTGATCTGGGTGGCGTCGATTTCTAAGTTAGGGCGCTCGTTGAGGCCGCCGACGTTGTAGGTTTCGCCGACGCGGCCCTTGGTGAGGGCGAGCCAGATGGCGGTGGCGTGGTCTTCGACGTAGAGCCAGTCGCGGATTTGTTGGCCATCGCCGTAGACAGGAAGCGGTTTGCCCTCGAGAGCGTTGAGAATCATCAGCGGGATGAGTTTCTCGGGAAAGTGATAAGGACCGTAATTGTTGGAGCAATTGGTTGTGACCGTCGGCAGGTGGTAGGTGTGCTGAAACGAGCGGACGACGTGGTCGCTGGCGGCTTTAGAGGCAGCGTAGGGGGAGTTAGGCTCGTAGGGGCACTCTTCGTTCCAGGGTGCGTCGGTAGCTGAGAGGGTGCCGTAGACTTCGTCGGTAGAAACGTGGAGGAAACGAAAGGCGCTCTTCTTGGGCTCGGGCAATTTAGACCAGTGTTGTTTGACGCAATTTAAGAGACGGAGCGTGCCGACGACATTGGTTTGAAAAAACGGCTCAGGTGAATCGATGGAGCGATCGACGTGGGACTCGGCGGCAAAGTTGGCGACGGCGTCGATTTGGTGTTCGGCGAGTAGCTTTGTAACGAGGGCGGTGTCACCGATGTCCCCATGCGCGAAAACATAGCGCGGGTCATTCGCGAGGTCGGCGAGGTTGGCGGGGTTACCGGCGTAGGTAAGGGCGTCGAGGTTAACGAGCTTTGTGAGCGGCGAGCCTTTTTCGAGGAGACGCTGACGGATGAAGTTGGAGCCGATAAAGCCGGCGCCGCCGGTGACGAGGAGGTTCATGCTGGAAAAACGGGAAGGATTTTTTAAGCGGAGGCTTTTTGCCAACGCTTGAGATCGCGAGCGATGGCTTCGTTAACCTCGGTCATCTGGATACCGACGGAGGCGAGTTTGGCGGAGGTCATGACGCAGTTGGAGCGCGGGGTCTTGGCGGCAATGTCCATGAACTCGGATTCGTCTTTGAAGAAAACGTAGTCCTTTTTTAGGACGCCGCTGGCGAGGATGTGCTCGACGACTTGGCGGGTGGTGACTTGGCCGGGGTTGGTGACGTTGTATTTGCCGAAGGGGACGCGCTTTTCCCAGCAGGCGAAGGTCGCGGCGACGAATTCCTGCAGTTGCGAGATCGAGTTGGTGGCCTCGAGCAAGCGCTGGTAGCGCATCAATTTGGTGAGGTAATTGCGCGGGCTCTCGCGGTGGTCAAAGGGAATGCGGAGGCGCCAGATGTAGACGTTGGGCGTGTCGGCGAGGACTTCTTCACCAAGGGCTTTGGTGCCGCTATAAAACGAGCAATTGTTTTGGCGGAAGGTGAAATTGGGCGCGTCGGTCTCGGTGAAACCGGAGCCATCGGGGCGGGAGCCGGTGTAAATGCAGCCAGAGGAAACATGGCCCCAGGGAACGCCGGCGGCGGCGCACGCTTCGGCGATGCGGCCGGGGAGGACGGCGTTACCGTCGAGGCATTCAGCTTTGTGAAGCTCGCAGGCGTCGACGTTAGGTTTGCCGGTATAGCCGGCGGCATTGATCAAAAATACGGGTTTATCGGCGCGGAGGGCGGCGGTGAGCGTCGCGGGATCGGCGTAGTTAACCTCGGCGCGCTTGAGGTTGCGGAAAGGGATCCCCTTTTGCGTGAGAAGCGCTTGGTAAGCTTGGCCAACGTAGCCGGAACCGCCGAGGAGGTAAATCATGGGAAAATGGGAGTTCTTAGGGAAAGCGCTTTAGGGTGGAGGAACAAGGTTTTTCAAGGGCACAAAAAAGCCGCCACCCGGAGGGGCGGCGGCTTGAATGAGATGAGACTTAAAAAAACTCAGCGTTCAGCGATGGTCGTGGAGGTGCCGACGAGGACGCCGCTGGCCATTTTGAAGAATACGCTGGTGTTGTCGTAGGCGCCAGTAAAGGCGGCGGCGCCACGGCCGTAGGCGGAGAGCGGGATGTCGGAGGCGGTGTGGACAGCGCTGCTACCGGGGACTTGGCCGGCGATGAAGTAGTTGCCTACGACGTCACGCTTGGTGGGATCCGCGGGATAGGTGTTAAGCGGAGCGGTACCGCTGAAGGGTTGTTGGGAATCTTGGAGTGGCTGGGGGTTACTGATCCAGTTTTCGTAGCGGTCGCTGTTGGCGGCATAACCGATGAGCAGTTTACGGTCGGGATTCGTGGTCGCGGGAAAGCCGTCGGGCATGATGCCGTAGACGGGGAACCCGGCGAGGTCGTAGGTGCCGACGACTTGGTCGCGCAGGCCAACCACGCCGATGTCAGGAGTAATCGCTCGTTGGGCGAGGCTGGTGGCGGTGACCGTGGACGAGCCGATGATGTTCACACCGGCGCATTCGTGGTCAGCAGAGATGATGACGAGGGTATCTTGGTTGGCGGCGGCGAAGGCTTTGGCGCGGGCGATGGCGCGGTCGAACTCGATGGTTTCAAGGATCCAGCGATCGCTGTCCATATTATGGGCTTGTTTGTCGATGCTGGCGCCTTCGACCATGAGGACGAAGCCGTTGGTGTTTTTGGCGAGCACGGTGAGTGCGGCGTCGGTCATCTCGTCGAGCATGGGTTGATCGGGGAAGCCGTAATCGGAGACGATTTTGGTGGAGCCGCGGCGGCCGTCGATTTTGTCGAGGGCAACGTTCATGTTGGAAAGAGAGAACAGGCCGAGCAGTTTGGTGGCCGAAGCTGCTTTAGCGGTGAGTTGGGTGCTCGTGGCGGCGTAGCTGAAGCCGGAGGTTTCGAACTCACTGATAAGGTCGCGGGTGGGATCGAGTTTACCCGTGGCGACGCCCCAGCCGGTGGCGAGATCGGCGGGGAGGACGTAGTCACTGCTGTTGGCGCGGGCGGAGCCGGCGGTGGTGGAAGGCAGGAACCATTTGCGACCGCCGCCGAGGAGGACGGTGAGGTTGGAGGACTTGGTGGCTTCATCGAGATACTGGTCGGCGATGCCGGTGCCGGCGCCGCGGTTGGAGGTGTGGACGGCCCAAGCGGCAGGGGTGGCGTCGAAGACGTCAGCGGTGGTTACGATGCCGAGGGATTTACCCTGAGTGCGTGCGAGGTATTCGCCGAGGTATTCCATGCGGGGATTGTCGAAGGCGTCGACGGTGTCGTCGGGGAATACGCCTTCTTGGTTGTTGTTGTTTTTATTGCCCGTGGAGTAGCAGGAGGCGCCGGGGGCAGAGTCAGTGATGATGGAGTTAAGCGAGCTCGTTTGGACAAGACCGGTGACCGGGAAGGTGTCCATGGCGAGGGGGGCCAAGGCTTTGCCTTGGCTGACGCCGTTAAGAACCATGCGGGCAGCGGTGCGGTGGGCGATGCCCATGCCGTCGCCGAGCATGAAGATGATGTTTTTAACTTTCGAGCCGGTGGCGGTGCCGAGATCGACAATTTCAAAGTTTCCGGTGGCCAAGGTGGACACGCCTTTGTTGTCGGTGGTCGTAATGGATAAGGTGTGGACGCCGGGGGTGGCGTTGCTGTAGGCGCGCTGGGTGGCGATGTAGGTGTTGGCGGGCAGACCGGCGACATCGGCCACCGAGAGGGTGACTGAGCCGCCGAGGCGGGCGCCATCGACGATGAATTGGGCGCCGACGATCAGCGCGCCGGCGTCGGGCGAGATGGTGGCTTGCAGGTCGAAGCGTTGGCCAGGGAGGAAGCGGGCGATGATGGGTGGCTTCGCATCACCGTAGGTGAAGAGCGCGCTGGGCGGGGTGAGGCGGGAGACTTTCGGGGCCGCAAAAGCACTGGTGGCGAGCAGGCCGCTAAGCGCGACGAGCGAGAGGAGGTGTGTTTTTAATTTCATGGTTGGGAGGAAAGTTGTGGGCTGGAGGAGAGAGTGGTAGTAGTGGCGGCGGTACGGGCCGCCACGAGCGGGGTGAGCGCGGGCGTGTTGGGCCGAATCCGCAGGAAGGAATTGCGCCCGTCGGGTTCGGATTGTTGGCCGACCTCCAGCGTACCGGTGATGAGGAGCGGTCCCGGGGTCAGCGGGACTTGGGTGCCAGCGGGTAAAGGCAGGAAGACGCGTACAA
>RGAX01000194.1 GCA_009919985.1 Opitutaceae bacterium | reverse complement strand
GTTCACGGATTTCGGGCGTGTGTTTGTGTCTCGGGATGCGTTCATCCACGGGCAACGGCGCATGGCCGACGACGACGAGGCACCTTCGCGGAGTTATTTAAAAATCGAAGAGGCTTTTGTGGTGCTTGGGATCGAGCCGCAGGCGGGCGAAACGGTGGTTGATCTAGGCGCGGCGCCGGGAGGCTGGAGTTACAGCGCGGCGAAACGCGGTGCGCGCGTAATCGCGGTGGACAATGGCCCGCTCAAGGGCGGGGCGCTCGGGCATCCTCTGATCGAGCACCGCCTGGGTGATGCGTTTCATTTCAACTTTGAGGAAAACGTAGCTTACGACTGGATGTTTTGCGATCTGCTCGAAGAGCCACACCACGTGATGAAAAATCTCGTCGAACCGTGGCTCGCGCGCGGCTGGTGCCGGCGGTTTGTGTTTAATCTGAAGTTCGGTCACGTGGATTCGGTGGCTTTGTTGCGGGAGTTACACGCGCCGGATTCGCCCCTGTCGCGCTATGCGCCGGGGTTCCTCGTGCGGCATCTTTATCACGATCGCGAGGAGTTTACAGTTGTCGGCGTGGTGCAGGCGCGGACCTGATTTTTTAATTTTCAGATACTTTCACCTAGTCATTAGGGCCTGGGGCGGTGTTGATGGGGTTAGCCATGAAATTCACATCTTGGAAAGCGCTGGGGTTGTTGGTAGTGCTGCCGTTGGCGGCGTGGGCGGCTAATCCGGCGCTGGCCGGACGTTGGCGGCTCGATCCTAAGCGCAGCACGGCGCTCGATGGCTGGACGGCTTGGGACCTCGTCGTCTCGCTCCAGGGTACGCGCGTCGATCTGCGGCACGATATGCAATGGCGTGCGACGAAGCTTACGGCGACTAACGCCGTGGACACGGCGAAGCTTACGACGGCCCCAGATTTTTTCCGCGTCGAGCAACGGCACATGGCGTTGTACGCGGTGCGGGGCGCACTGACGCCGGTGCGGGCGGAGTGGCTCGATGGCGAGCGCACGTTGCGCGTGGAGGCGACGCCGCAGATCGAGAGTTCACAGGGCACGGGGCCGATGCGGATTTACCAAGAGTTGCGTTTGATCGAGGGCGACCAGGAATTATTGCTCATCGAGCTTCACAGCACGCGGGGCAAGCCCTTCGTCTATCGTTTCACCAAAGTCACCGGGGAGAAATAAGCCATGCGTCGCATCATCATTGCTCTGGTTTGCGTTGTATTTTCCTCGGCCGGCTTGTGGGCCGCAGGAACTGACGTCGCTCCGGCTAAGCCGGCTGCGCGGGCGTGTTGGGTCATGAACTTCGACGGGGACTGGCTCGTGGCCAAGGGTCTGCCGGAAAAAATTATGCTGCTGAGTCTGCAAGGGCTCGCGAATCGCGCGGCGCCGCAGCTCTACGTCGTCCATCCCAAAGAGTTTCAATGGGAGATCACCGGGCCGTTGTTTGAGTTTTATCAGCGCAAGCACGGCGTCGTTTTTACCGATGTGAAATCCGCCGAAGCCGCGCTCACGCTTTTCGGTCGCCACGCCAAGGGCTACGTAATTTGGGAACCCTCGGTACCGGCGACGATGAATGTCGCCTTCACGATTGCCGGCCTCGAAGACGCCTTGGTCGTCACGGCCGAGCAGGTCGCGCAGGTGGAGAAATTCGGCCTAAAGCGCATCGACGATTTGCGCGGTCGGTACACGGGGCAGACCGACGCGCAGATTTATCGCGACGCTTACGCGCGCTATTGGGCACGTTGCACACATGACGCGATTATGCTCATGGGCGGCCAGTTTGGGGCGGTGCGCATGCCGGCGATGGCGGATTGGGGTGTGCGTCAAAAGATGTTTTTTCACGATCTCTCGGCCAATCCGATTCACGCCGAAGAATTGGCGCTGGAGAAGAAATTATTTTCCGAACTCGCGCCCGGTTCGACCGTCTTTGGCTGGCATTCCTACGCCAAAGATACCGAAGAACAGCACACGACGCTGCTCTCCGGCTACGGCTTGCGCATGGAGGGGCTGCACAATCTGCCCAACCTCAGTTTCAACTGCCAGTTTACGTTCACGCCGGGCTTTAAGTTTACCAACAACCACCAGGTCGCACTCGACGCGAAACTCACGGCGCAGCAAAAAGTCTACATCTCCTTCGTTCAATCCGACAGCATTGGCATCGGAGTTTGGACGAAGCCCGGCCGCGGCAAATTGCCCTTCGGCTGGCAAGTGACGGTCAACTGGACAAAATTTTCGCCGGCGGCGCTGGAGTATTTTCACGAGAGCGCGACCAAGAATGACTACTTCATCGGCGGCCTTTCTGGTCCCGGTTACATGTATCCCAACCACATCCCGGCGGATAAATTCGAAATCTTGATGGCCGACGCGCGCCAGCTCATGGCGACGCTTGACGAACACATCATGGAGATCATGGACAACTCCGCGGCCGACGGAAATGTCGGTAACGCCGATCTCACCAAGGAAACCGTCGATGGTTATTACAAAGCGTTTCCAGACGTGATCGGTTTCATCAACGGCTACGGCCCGGCGCGCACGCGTGACCTGCGCGACACGCGCGCGATGATTTCCTACGACTACTACATCGACCCGCGCCGTCCGCGCGAAGAGGTCGCCGCTGATCTCAACGAGCTCATTGCGCTCAACGCCAAGCGCCCGTATTTTCTGCTCGTTCACGTGCGCGAATCCAACGACGTCAACAGCCTCGTCGAAATCACGAAGCAACTGGATGGTCCGGTGGAAATCGTGCCCATCGATGCGTTCCTGAAACTCGCCGCGAGCAAAAAGACTTACACGACGCGTTACCAAGACCCAGCCGACCCAAAACATTTCAAAGGTTTCTAAGGCGGAGAAAGTTTTGTTTGGTTTTACCCCCAGGCGCGGGTCAATCTGCGTACATGGCTCATTATCAACGTCCCGAATCTCAGCGTCGGCCCGCGGCTCAGGCGCGACCGTTGACAGATTTTGTGGGCCGGCCCGGATCGCTGGCCGTTGCACCCGCGGCGGTGAAACGTGAGCCGCGCGCGGGCGGGCCGTCGCCGCGCGAAGAACTCAAAATCTGCGGACTCGCGGCCGTGAAGGCGCGATTTGAGCGCGACCCCGCTTCGATTTTGCGGCTCTTTTTCGACGAGCCTACGAGCCGGAAAGTCGGCGCCATGAGCCAGGTGCTCGCGGCGGCCAAAAAAGTTTACCGCTGCGTGCCGCCGGCGGAGCTGGAGAAAATCTCGGGCTCGATTCACCACGGTGGAATTGTGGCGATTGTGCAGGTGCCGGCGTTGCGCGCGCCGACGGCGGAGCAGATCCGGTCTTGGGCGCAGGCCCGTGCGACGGTGTTGATCCTCGATCGTATAGGCAACGCTCATAATCTCGGAGCGATCGCGCGGACGGCGGCTTTTTTTGGTGTCGAGCGGATCGTGCTCGCGGAAGCTGCGACGGCGGCTCGGCCTACGGAGGCCGCGCATCGCGTGGCGGAAGGCGGCCTCGAATACGTCGAATTGTGGCAGGTTAAAAATATAGCGGCGCTGGCCAAGGACTTGGCAGCGGCGGGTTACGAAGTGATCGGTGCGGCTACGCGAGGCGGTCGGCCCGAGGCGGTCTCGGGAGCAAAAAAGCCGGTGGCGTTGGTGATGGGCAACGAGGAAGAGGGACTCGCGCCGGCTGTGGTCGCGGCGTGCACGCGTTTGGTGACGATCCCTGGTACGGGCAAAGTGGAATCTCTAAACGTCTCAGTCGCCGCGGCGGTGTTACTTTGGGAATGTTGCGCGCGGCGGACTGGCGGAAGTGGCGCTGGGAGCTGACGCATTTAGTCGGTTTTAGGAAACCAGTTTTACTAAATTAAAATTGGCGGTGAAGAAGCCAATATTATCGAAATCAAAATCTTATGAAATCGAGTTTTCGTTCGAATATGGGTCGATGGCGTTTTTTGTAATAAAATAGCGAAAAGCAACTGTCGTTCATCGAATGAAAAGGTTGTGAACTTTTTTAATAATCTTGCGCAGCATTTAGGTTATTTTTTGTATTTTTTTACGGTTATCCCCCTTCGCCGTACTGCCTGCGATCTACCCTCGTTGGCTTTATACCCTCAACACCCTACCCGTATGTCTCAGTCTGAAATGCTTCGTCGGCGTCTGCCCTCATTGGTTTTTTTAATCTGCGGCTGGTTTTTTTCCGCTGCTTTGGCTCATGGCCAAACGGCCACGGGTTCTGTGCAAGGCCGGGTCTATAATCCGGTCTCCAAGGAATACGTGGGCAACGCTCAGATCCGCTTGGACGGCACGAGCAAAATCACCTACTCCGAGAGCGACGGTTCTTTCTCGTTTGCCGACGTGCCCGCGGGCTCGGCTGCGATTTCGGTATCCTATTCGGGTTACGTGACGGTTAATGACTCATTCACCGTAACCGCCGGTATGCCCGCCGTGCGTGAGATCAACCTCGTCAGTACGGCTGCCACGCCACCTGTCACCAAAGATGGCGTAATCCAGCTCGCGGCCTTCTCGGTCGCTTCCGAGCGCGAGGGCAACTCAAAGGCCATCATGGCGCAGCGCCGCAACATGAATATAACCACGTCGGTTTCCTCGGATATTTTCGGTGACGTCGCCGATGGCAACGTGGGTGAATTCCTTAAATACCTTCCAGGCGTCGACCTCGATTACGTTGAATCCGAGCCCCGTGGCCCCCGCCTCGGCGGCATGGATGGTCAATACGTGGGGGTGTCCTTCGACGGCATGCGTACCGCCAGCGCCGACGCCAACCGCGGTGGTGGTGCCTCGTCCCGCGCGACGAGTTTCGAAGGTTTTTCGATTACCAGTATCGACTCCATTGAGATTAACCGCACGGCCAGTCCCGAAAACGACGCCGATGCTCCCGCGGGCACCGTCAACATGAAGACCAAGCGTGCCTTCGAGCGCAAGGGCCGCCGGATCGCCTATAACGTGGGTTATAACTTCAACGGTGAAGAATTCACCCTCTCTCAAACTCCGGGACCCGCTGATTACAAAGAAGAAAAGTGGAAGCCCAATTATCAGTTCGAATACGCCGAATCGTTCTTCAATCAACGCTTTGGTGTGTTGCTCAGCGCCAGCCAGTCGAATTCCTACACCGAGCAGCTCTTGATGTCTAACGGCTACAACCGTACGGCTAATCCCACCCAAGGCGACACTCGTCCCATGGCTATCCGCCAAATCGACTTTAAGGACGGACCAAAATTGATCCGTAAAGACGCGCTGCTGTTGACTGCTGACTGGAAGGCCAGCGCCCGTCTTACCCTTTCGCTTAACCTCGTTTACAGCTATTTCGACGGCGAGTTCTTCAACCGCAACTTCACCTTCGTCGC
>RGAX01000193.1 GCA_009919985.1 Opitutaceae bacterium | reverse complement strand
GCTCGAAAACGCGAACCCGTCTGAGAGACCGGTCAGAGTCCGGCTCGCCAGGAATCCCGGTCAAAGTGGCGCAAGCCGCTTAGACCGGGAGGATGTCAAACTACCTTTTTAGTTCAGGTTGAATTGCGTGAGGCGCAAGACCACCTCCGTGCTAGGGCATGGTTAAACCGCACCCTTGAATCTGACGGGCAACTATTTGCGCTAGCCCCGCAGGTGCTGACGGAATTCATTCACGTAGTGACGGATCCGCGGCGATTTGCGCTTCCGCTGAGCATGGAAGAGGCCACCGAACGGGCCCAACTTTGGTGCTCAGCTAAAGAAGTCCGCGCAATCTACCCCACCGCGGAGTCGACCGCGCTCACACTGCAATGGCTTCGCTCCTATCGACTCGGCCGCAAACGACTTTTAGACACGCAACTGGCGGCGACTTACTCCACCGCTGGCATTCATCGGCTGCTCACCGCTAATGCCGATGATTTTGCGGTATTTGAGGTTTTTAGTTTCACCGCATACGCCGGCTAGGTGAAACGGTCCGGTCGGCCCTTTGCAGGGCATCTGCAACCTCGTCGTGCACGATTTGCCAGAGGTCACGGCGGGCGGGTTACTGGGTCGTAGCTTTGCCGAAGTAGGGGAAATGGTCCCAAGCGTTATACTTGGGGTCGAGGCGTGGGTCGTGGGTCTCGCTCATCCAGATCTTCACGCGGGCTCGCAGCTGGGCGAGGGTGGTGGCGTAGGCGGGTTGATCGGCGATGTTGGTGAGTTGGTGGGGATCGCGGCGGAGGTCGTAGAGTTCTTCGGCGAGGCGGCGGCCAAAAATGCGCGCGAAGTAGGGAGCGATGGTGGGCTCGTGTTGGTGCGCGAGGAGGTAGTCTTTGACGTGCGTGGTATCGACGTCGCCGTAGGGGCGGCCGTGGATGAAGAACACATCGGGGTCGCCGGCGGGCCAACGCTCGGGGCGGAGGTTGTGCAGATAGAGGAAGTCGCGGGTGCGGATGGCTCGCACCGGATAACCTAAATGGTCGCGGCGGACGTCGGCATGGCGCTCGCGTTCCATGAAGACGGCCGGCGACGTTGACGAAGGCATCGACCAAGCGGCCGGCGCGAAGGTTTTTGCCCCAACGAATCGCCAAGGGCACGCGGGAGCCGGCGTCGTAGCAATTGGCGAGGCCGCGCGGGAGCTGCCAGCCGTTGTCGCTGGTGTAGATGATGACGGTGTTTTCGAGTTCGCCCGATTTTTCCAAGGCGGCAATGGCCCGGGCCGCTTCGGCGTCGAGCTGCAGGATGCCGCCGTAATAGTTAAGCAGATCGTCCCGGACCTCGGGGCAATCGGGGAGCTCGGGTGGGATCGTGAGGCGTGAGGGATCGAGGCGAGCGCGGGCGGCGGCGAGGTAGGGGTGTTTACCCCCGCGGGTCGCGGTGTCGGTGTTGCCGAGCCAAAAGAAGAACGGTGCATCGGCGGGCGTGCGTCTGGCCTGGAAATCGGCGAAGTGGGTGAACTTGGGGCCGACGGGGTTCTCTTTCCAGCCGGAGACCTCGGCGTTGCCGGGGGCCCAAGGTTTACCGCTATAGCCAAGGCTGTAGCCGGCGGCGCGAAGGAGTTGAGTGACGACGGGCGTGTCTTGTGGGAAACCGCTCCAGAGGTTGGCGCGTTCGCCGAGTTCGTGGGCTTGGCGGCCGGTGAGGAGGCAGGAGCGCGTGGGTGAGCACGAGGGTACGGGGTTAAACGTGTGGGTGAACACCACGCCTTCGCGTGCGATGCGATCAAAGGCCGGAGTGAGCGCCATCGGGTCGCCGAGGGCCCCGGCGGTGGGCCAGCGCCAGTTGTCCGCGAGGATCAAGAGAATGTTGGGCCGATCCGCGGCGCGTGCCAGACTCAGGCTTGCGAGGAAGAAAAGCGTTAAGAGCCCGGCGCCACGAACGCACCCCGTTTCGAGTAGACGCCGATAAACCGAGCGGGTGTTCATAAGCGGATGAAGATTTTGCGTTGATAGAGAAACCGCACGAGCAACACCGGCAGCGCGAGGCCCGTGAGCGCGATGACGAGGTTGCCCGTGCCCGCCGTGAGGTGGTGATCGAACCAAGCTTTGACGTCGCCCCCGGCGAGGCGCGCGGCGAGGACCTCGAAGTCGATGATGTTGACTGCGAGATAGACGACCAGGGCGTTGGAGCCGATCCAGAGGAAAGGCGTGCACCATTTCTGATAACGCCACACATCGACAATGAGATAAAAGACGCCGAGCAACAGTGCCGCGCACCCGCTCGCAACCAAGCTGAACGATGAAGTCCAGATGCGCTTGATTAGGGGGAACTGCACGCTCCAGCAGAACCCGAGCACGATGCCCGCCGCGCCCGCGCCGAGGAGCCACGCGACCTTTTGCTTACCTGTCCAGCGTAAGCTCGTGAGTAACCATCCTGCCATGAGACCGCACAACGTTGTGGCCAGCGCCGGGATCGTGCTAATCAAACCCTCGTTGGTGTAGTACAGATTGCGCTGTTTGCCGGGGACGAGGCGATAGTCCGCGTAGTGTGCGAGATTGCGGCCCTCTTCGAACGAGCCGCTCACCGTCGTTGTTACCCCGGCCAACAACACCGCGGGAGCTTTCGCCTCAGCCTGCGTGCCTCGTTTACCGATGTTACCGTGTTTCAGATTTACATCGGGAAACGGCACCCACGTGAGTGCGGCCCAGTAGCCGATTAGACACGCGGCGGTGACGAGCACGATACCCTTGCGCGGCACTAACACATACAACGACGCGGCGCCGAAATAACACAGTGCGATGCGTGGTAGCACGCCGAACACCTGCACATCGGGCCAAGGGCGCGTGACCCCGCCGTAGTAAAAGAAGCCGACGGCGAAGAGCAGGAAACTGCGTTGGGCGATGCGGAGAAGCGCTGCTCGGCGTCCTTCTTTGGCTAACACGCGATCCAGCGAAAGTACCGCCGAGACACCTACCAAAAATAGAAATAACGGAAAAATCGCATCGAGAAAGTGAAAGCCCGCCCACTCGACGTGGCGCAATTGGTTTGAGACCGCCGCGACAACGGGCCCATCGCTCACGGCATCTAAGGTGCGGGCAACCTCCTCGGCGCCGATGATCCAAAACATATCAAAGCCGCGTAACGCATCGATAGAAAGGATGCGCCCGCTTGGGGTCGGAGCAGGGGCAAATGCTGATACAGGTACTGACGCGGAAACCGAAGAATCATTCATGGGGGCAAGCGCGGGGGTAGCGCTGGGCCCACGGTTTGATTTTTGCCCGCGCCCCACAAGTCCTAATCCCCGCGACGAAATGCGGCGCGTGAGGCCGCACTGTGGCGAATTATGCCGAACTACGCCGCGTCACGTCGCGTCGAAATTACGCCCTAGCCGGAGCGACCGCAGGGGCGACCTTGCTGGCTTCGTGGAAATCGGCGGGCGTGCCGGTGTGGTTTACGATCCCGGTGCGCAGCGTGAAATCACCGAAGCGTTCACCGGCGGTGCGCTCCAACGCGTAGCGTCGGATGATCGGGCCGAGCAAGGAGACGATTTCGGCGACGGGCACGTTGGGACGGAAGAGCGTATTGAAACGTGAGCCGTTGAAGGCGGCGCCAAGGTAGATGTTGTATTTGCCAGGGGCGCGACCGACGAAGCCGATCTCGGCGAGGTAAGGTCGGCCGCAGCCGTTGGGGCAACCGGTGATGCGCAGTGTGATCGCGTCGTCACGCAGGCCGGCGGCTTCGATCTCGGTCTCGAGTAGTTTTACGAGTTCGGGCAGGTAGCGCTCGCTCTCGGCGAGGGCGAGGCCGCAGGTGGGCAGCGCGACGCAGGACATGGCGTTAAGCGCGAGGCCCGAGGCGGCGTTGGCGGTGTCGAGGCCGTGTTTTTTGAGGAGCGCTTCGATGATCGGGCGTTGGGTGGGAGTGACGCCGGCGATCATGAGATTTTGGTTGGCGGTGAGGCGGAAGTCGCCGGTGTGCGCGGTGGCGATCTCGCGGAGGGCGAGCTTGAAGGCGTCTTTCACGCGACCGCTCATGATGAATAACGTGAAATGGGCGTTGCCGTTTTCGCCGGCGACCCAGCCGTAGCGATCGCCGGTGGAGGTGAATTCAAAACGGCGCGGGGCGCTGAGGGTGTAGCCGAGACGTTTTTCAACCTCGGTGCGGAACCAGACGATGCCGTGGTCGGCGATGGTGTATTTGAGACGGGCGTGTTTTCGCTCGGTGCGGTCGCCGTGGTCGCGCTGGACGAGCATGACCTTTTCGGCCACGTCGACGACTTGGTCGACGGTGCAAAAGCCGAGGATATCGGCCAGGCGTGGGTAGGTCTCGATCTGGTTATGCGACATGCCGAGGCCGCCGCCGACGGTGACGTTGAAGCCAAGAAGTTTTTGGCCGGACTCATCAGCAATGGCGATGAAGCCGAGATCGTGGGCGTAAATGTCCACATCGTTGCTAGGCGGGATGGCGATGACGGTTTTGAATTTGCGTGGAAGATAAGTGGAGCCGTAGAGCGGCTCGTGATCGGGTTCGCCTCCGCCGACGAGTTCATCGGCGACCCAGATCTCGTGGTAGGCGCGGGTGCGTGGTGAAAGGTGGTCGCTGATGGCTTTAGCCAGACGCAGCGTCTCGGCGTGGAGGGCGCTTTGTTCTGGGTTGGGGTTGGCCATGACGTTGCGGTTGACGTCGCCGCAGGCCGCGAGGGTGTCCATGAGTTGGGCGTTGATGGCCTTGATAGACGGCCGGAGGTTGCCTTTGAGGATGCCGTGAAATTGGAAGGCCTGGCGCGTGGTGATTTTGAGGGTACCGTTGGCGTGGGAGTCGGCGAGGGCGTCGAGGGCGAGCCATTGGGCGGGCGTGCACACACCGCCGGGGACGCGGATGCGCGCCATGAAGGAGAACGCTTTTTCTTTGCTCTCACGGCGGCGTTGGTTGCGTAGGTCGCGGTCGTCTTGGGCGTAGATGCCGTGGAATTTGGTGAGCTGGGCGCTGTCCTCGGTGATCGTGCCCGTGCTGGTATCGGTGAGGTCGCGGAGGATATGACCACGGAGGAAGTTGCTCTCGGTTTTGATGATCTCGTTTTTGGCGAGAGGCTTGGAGGCGGGGGCAGCGGGAGTGGCAGAAGCGGACATGGAAAAAGGGGTGGCGAGGGTGGAGCGGAGGGCGTGAGTTAGGGTTTCGACGGCGAGTGGGTGAGAGCCGATGAGCTCGGTCGGGTGGCAGCGAAGTGAGGGTTGGGCGGAGGTGGTGGCTTGGCAGATCTGAGCGATGTCACCGCCGGTGCCGGCGTGGCGGCCGGGTGAAAGAAAGAGCAACGCGATCACGACATCCCCCGTGTCGAAGCCGGCCTTACACAGCTGGTCG
>RGAX01000192.1 GCA_009919985.1 Opitutaceae bacterium | reverse complement strand
GCGGGCTCTAGAGCCCGCCTTTTCGTTCACCAGAATAGAAAATTTTTACTTCAGCATTTGCGTGAGTAACGGCTTCATGGCATCAGCCCAGAGTTGGTAGCCGGCGGCGTTGGGGTGAAGTTGGTCGGGCATGATAGCAAAGGGGATCTTGCCGTCTTGACCGTAGAACGCGGCGGCGATGTCGAGGAAGCGCACGGTTTTTCCGTCGTCGAGTTGGGCGAGCTCGGCATTGACGGCGTTGATGATAGCGGTGCGTTGGGTGGCGTCGGCGAGGGCGGCAGGCGTGATCACGCCGTCTTTATCTTTGCGCGCGCCGCGGGGGAAAATGGCGAGCAGGAGGACTTTGGTGCCAGGGATTTTCGTGCGGATGAGCTGCACAATTTTTTTATTGGCCGCGGCGATCTCAGTGGCGGAGTTGTCGGCGGAGTTGTTGGTACCGAGCATCAAGACGGTGACTTTGGGGGTAAGGCCTTCGAGTTCGCCGTTTTCGATGCGCCAAATCACGTGCTGCGTACGGTCACCGCCGATACCGAAGTTGGCGGGCTGGTATTGTGCGTAGTAACTTTCCCAGATGTGCGGGGCGCGGGCCCAACCGGCGGTGATGGAATCGCCGAGAAAGAGCAGGCCGACGGGGCCGGCTTTACCGCGAGTAAGGAAGGAGTCGTGGGCTTTGCGAAAAGCGCCGTTAGTGTCTTTTTTCTCGATGGCGGCGGAGGCGTCAGCTTTGGGGGCGATCGGAGCTGGGGTTTGAGCGGCAGCGAAAGGCAAGAGCGCGCTGAAGAGCAGGGTGAAGCAGATGGAGCGGGGGATTTTCATGGGGAAAATGGAAGGTTGGGTTTATGGGCGGGGCGACGTCGAGCCTGAGTTGGTGCGAGCGGCGCGGATGTTATCGGCGGTGTACAGCGTTAGGCCGAACCAGATGCAACCGAAGGCGAGACCTTGATCGTGGGTGAATGTCTCGTGAAAGACGAGCACGCCGAGCGAGAATTGTACGGTGGGTGCGATGTATTGCAGCAGTCCGAGGGTCGTAAGGCGAATGCGACGTGCGCCATAAGCAAAGAGCAACAAGGGAATCGCGGTGACCACGCCGGTGCTCAGAACGAGCGCTTGCGTCGTGGTGTTCGCGTGGCCGAGGGCGCCCACACCTGCGAGGTTTTGCCAAAGCAGGAACGCTGCGGCAAATGGCGCGAGCAAGGTTGTCTCGACGGCAAGGCCGGTGAGTGGTCCGAGTGCGGAGCGTTTGCGGAGTAATCCGTAACAGCCAAATGTGCCCGCGAGCGCGAGGGCGATCCAAGGCAGATGCCCGACCTGATAGATTTGAATCGCGACGCCGAGTGCAGCGCAACTGATGGCAATTACTTGGGCGGGCCGCAGCTGTTCGTGTAACACCCAGCGGCCCAGGGCCACGTTTAGTAAGGGCACGAGAAAATAACCAAGACTGCACTCGATCACGTGCCCATGATTGACGCCCCACACGTAGACTAGCCAGTTGGCCGTCAGCAGAGCGCTGCTGAGCAGGTTTAGCGCGAAACCACGGCCCGTACTCAAAGCAGTGCGCATTTCCTTCATGCCGCCGCGCCACACCAACAGGGCGGCAACGAAGACTAACGACCACATTAGCCGGTGCGCGATTAATTCTAAGGCGTCCACCTCAGCCATCAAATGCCAATAAAGTGGCACCAACCCCCATGTGAGATAACACAGAGCCGCCGCGCCGGCTCCGCGCGTGGTCTCGGATGAGGATTTAGCGGAAGTCACGCTCGCGTTGTTATGCGCTCGCCTGGCCCACAGGCTCACGCGAAATTGTCACGATCGAGTTTTAACGCGCGGGCGAAGACGAGAAATTGTATTTCGTTTTAAACTCCTCGAAAGCCTGGGTGCGCGCCAGGTCTGCGGCCAAGCCGCGGGCGATGAGTTCGCCCGCGCGTTTTTCCACCCAGCGTTGGCGGAAGCTCTCTTCGAGCTCGGCGGCGATCGCAGTGGTTTCCTTAGGCTTCGCATTTTTACGTGAGCTCAAGCAGCCGGCGGTGAGGCAAAGTCCCGTGAGGGCGAAAACGAGGAAGGTCAGACGCGTGTTCATGTAATGATTAGATTGATTCTTCGGGTTGGTGACCGCGAGTGAAACTTTTTGTTTTCTCACAATAACGTTTCTGCGCCCCAGGCAGACGAGGCGCGGCTCACACGGTGATATTGAATTACACTCTGGCCGCCATGCGTTACACTTTAGGTGCCGTGATTGCGCTGCGGATGGCATTGAGTAACTCCGGGTCGGTCACTATCCCGCGTACCCCGTTTACCACGAATTGTATGCCGATACACAAGATGAGAAAGCCCATCACTTTGGAGAGTGCGTTCATTCCGTTGGTGCCGATCACCGTCACGACGCGCTCCGACAAACTCAGCGTCACGTACGTGATAATCGCGACCGTGATGATGCCCAAAATGATCGCTACGTAGTCGAGCCACTGGGTCGCCAGCGAGGTGAAACCCACGGTCACCGCAATCGCGCCTGGCCCGCTCAACATTGGCATCGCGAGTGGAGAAAACGACACGTCGCGTTTAGCCCGCGCCGCACGTCGTGCTGGATCATCCCCGGTATGTTCGACGGGCATCGCCATCAACATGGTAGAGCCGATGCCCGCCACCAAGAGACCGCCGGCGATGCGCAACCCTGGAATCGAAATTCCAAAAAATCCCATGATGAAGGTGCCCCCGACCAGAAACCCCACAAGAATTACCACCATATACATACACGCGTGGCGCAGTTGCTCTTGGCGCCGTTCATGTGAATCACCCTCTGTGATCGCTAGAAAAGAAGGTGCTGAAGCCAACGGATTGATGAGCGGTAGCAACGCGATGATTGTGCCGAGGATAAGTTCCCAAAAGTGATTCACATTTTGCATGAGTCGAAGCTACCGCCTCGATTCGCCGCTGGCAACGGCGCGACTTGCTCGCCTGCTTAAGCTTCGATTTACCAGGTGTCGACAGGGCCTTTCGGCACAGGAATCGACTCGCGGGCGAAAACCTCGGCATCGCCCGGCTCGCGCATAAACGACGCGACCATCGGCGCCGGTGAGTATTTAGGCAGTGACTCCCCGTGCTCGTCGCAAAACGGAGCCCGCCAAGCCAAGTACTCGGCCAGTGTCGCGTCGAAATCCGCCCGCGATGTGATTGAGACGATGCGCTGCTTAAACATTTTTGAAGGCCCGAATCGTTTCGCGTACCACGGCGCCACTTTGCGGAAAAGTCGCGCGCCATGCTCTTCTCCGTAAAATTCCACGTAACGCTCAAAGTGTCGCCTTAATACTCGGATCCGTTCCGCAAACGTCGCTTCCGGTAAAAGCTCACCGGTGCGCAACAGATGCTCCGTGCGGCGAAAAATCCAAGGATCGTAAAACGCCCCGCGTCCGATGCTCACACCCGCGCAGCCCGTCTCTGCGAACATATGCAACGCGGCCTCAGGGGTGGTGACATCGCCGTTGCCGATGACGGGGATTATTTTTACCGCCTGCACGACGCTGCGAATCCCGGCGAGATTGACCGCGCCGGAAAACCCCTGCGCGCGCGTGCGACCGTGCACAAAAATTGCCGCTACCCCCACATCCTCAAGCACGCGCGCGAGCTCAGGTGCGGTGAGATTTTCGTCATCCCAGCCAAGTCGCATCTTGGCGGTCACGGGAATTTTTACCGCTGCGATCATTCCGCGTACGAGCGCGGCGGTCTTATCAAGCTCGGTCATCATCGCGGAACCGCCGCCGATGTTGACCACTTTTTTCACGGGGCAACCCATGTTGATGTCCACGGATTGCACGCCGAGTTCCTGACAGATGATAGCAGCGTCGCGCATCTCCTCGGGTACGCTACCGAAAAGCTGGATCGCGAGCGGACGATCCTCGGCGCACGAGGCGACGAGTTTGAGTGCGAGGGGATTGCGTTCAATGAGTGAGCGCGCGTTGACCAGGTCGGTTGTGGCCCAACCTAGTCCACCGAGTTCACGCACGGTGAGCCGCATGGGCAGGTTGGTATAACCCGCGAGCGGGGAGAGAAACAAATTGGAGGAGAGCTCGTGGGGCCCGATGCGCATCACGCTGTCTTCATTGGAGATTCTTTCCGTACCCGCAACCCCCAAGCCCGTGTTACCAATATAGGCGGCACTTTGGTTTGGAATTAACCTATAAAAGTGAGGGTTGGTGTTGCCGGCCGGTGACTGCAGGCGATCGGGATCGGATTGCTCTTAGCGGGCTGCGAGGGCGATTTTCATCCGATGGAGTGCTTCAGTTAGGGTTGCGCGCGGGCAGCCAAAGTTGAGTCGGACATAGTGCCCTTTGGGCGCACCAAAATAGGTGCCTTCGCTTAGACCCACGCCGTGGGTCTCAAAATGTGCGACTGGATCTTCGAGGTGGAGCGCCTCGAGGTTTAGCCAGGCGAGATAGGTGGCTTCGATGGGCGCCTCGATACGGATGCCGGGGAGTTCGCGGGCGAGGTAATCGAGGAGAAAATCGCGGTTGCCGCGCAGGTAGGTGAGCAGTGCCTGACGCCAGGCTTCGCTGTCGCGGTAGGCGGCTTCGCAGGCGGTGAAGCCAAGGGCGGTGACTTCCGCGACGACACCGGCGGTGGCGCGAATAAATTGGGCGCGGAGGGCGGGGTCGCTAATAATCGCGAAGGAGGTGCCAAGTCCAGGGACGTTGTAGGTTTTGCTGGGCGCCATCAGGGTCACGGTGCGCGCGGAAATTTCCGATGAGAGCGAGGCCACGGGCAGGTGGCGCAGCGTAGGCTCGAGGATGAGGTCGCAGTGAATCTCATCGGAGCAGAGAACGAGGTGGTGTTGGGCGCAAAATTCCCCGAGGCGAATGAGTTCCTCGCGGCGCCACACGCGGGCGAGGGGGTTGTGGGGATTGCAGAGATAAAAGAGTTTGGTGCGTGGGGTGACGGCGCGTTCGAGGGCGGCCCAGTCGATTTCCCATTGGCCGTCGCGGAGCACGAAGGCGGCTTGGGTGGAGAGGCGCGCGGAGTTTTTCGGCGCGGATATGAAAGGAGGATAAACAGGGGTGAGGGTGAGGACTTCTTCGCCCGCTTGTGCGAAGGCTTGGGCGGTGATGTTGAGGCCGCAGACCAGGCCGGGGAGCCAGACAATCCAAGTAGGGTCAATTTTCCAAGCGTAGTTGCGCTGGAGGGCGTCGACGACGGCATCGACAGTGGATTTGACGGGGCGGGCGTACCCAAAAATACCGTGGGCGACTCGGTCGTGGAGTGCGGCGATGATCGCAGGGGAGGACTTAAAATCCAGGTCAGCGACCCAGAGCGGCAAGATGTCACGTCCGGCGTATTTCTGCCATTTTTGGGAATCGGTGCCGAGGCGGGCGG
>RGAX01000191.1 GCA_009919985.1 Opitutaceae bacterium | reverse complement strand
CGTTGCCGAATTTTTCGGGAGTGAAACCGCCGCCGGTGGGAGCGGCGCTACCCATACCGACCATGCCGACCATGGCGGTCTTGGCGGGCGCAGCCATGGCGGGGGTCTTCATCATGGCGGGGATCGATTTTGGCGCGCTCGGATCTTTCTTGGGCTCGGGCGGGATCGAGGCGAGGTCGACCTTGGCGCCGGCGCGGGCGAGGGCGTATTCAAGGCGGTAATCTTCGCCCGGTCCGCCGCCGCTCACGGTTTCGACAATTTTACCGTCGCGTCCGATGACAAACATCGTGGGGAAACCGGTGATGAAATACTGGGTGTTGAATACGGACTCTTTCCAGCCGTCTTTACCCAGTGGGTCGAAGGCCATGGTGAATTTGTATTTCTCGGCGTTGCGCTGGATCCAGCCGTCGTAGGCGGCGCGGGAGTCATCGGCGGTGATGCCGAGGAGTACGACTCCTTGAGCGGCGTATTTTTGGGCGATGCGGTCGTTGTTGGGCATCGCGGCTTGGCAGGGGCCGCACCAGGTGGCAGAGACATCGACGATGATGATTTTGCCGCGATAATCGCTGAGCTTGATCGTCTCACCTTTGGGGCCGGTGACGGTGAATTCAGGGGCGAGATCGCCCGGTTTGAGTTGGTTCGATTTGGCAGCAGAGGTCGTGGCGCCGGTGGCGGGCACGGAAGTCTGTGCGGCGAGCCACGGGCTGGCTGCCAGAGTGAGGATGAGACCGCAGACGAGGGAGGAGCGGGAGGGCAGTTGCATGAAGAGGGTTGTTTTTTGGAGAAAAAGAAGCCCGCCCGGGATGGGCGGGCCGAAGGAAAACCAAACGAAGCCGTCGGCGAGTCGGGTTATTAGTCGATCGGGAGGGTGAACGACATTTCGTAGGTGCGGCCGAACGCCCAACGGCCATGCAAGCCGCCGTTGAAGCCAAAAATGTTATTAAAGAACGGAGGCTCGGAGTCCTCCACGTTGGCGACGCCGAAGCCGAGGCGAAGTCCCTTGCCGTATTTGCGCCAGACGCCGTTTTTGAACTCATAGGTGCCTCGCACGTCGATCATGCGCATGGCAGGCGTGGTATAGCTGGAGGGGGTCACGCCGGCTTGGTTCGTGGCATATCCGCTCATGTAGCTGTGAGCTACGGTGGCAGTCCATACCCCTTTTCTCCAATTCAGATTCGAGGCGATATTCCAACGGGGGCTGGAGAAGGTGTCGCCCACATCGTTGATTGCGGGCCCGCCGAAGGTGAGTTGACGCGATTGCGTGATGGTCTTGGCAGCGTTCACGTTGAGGCGCCAGCGGCCGAACTGTTCCCAAGGCAGGCGATAACTGGCGCCGAGGTCCATGCTCTCGTTACGGACTTTACCAAAATTGATGCGCTGGGCGTAGATGGTCGTGATCGGGCCCTTCCAGCCGGCGGCAGTGTCCGCTGCGCTAGGCGCTGCGCGCTCCACAAACCCGGGGAAAAGAGCCTCGTTATTAAGGATGATAGTGTTCCCCAGGCTGCCCTGAATGGCATCTTTTTGGATCGTCCGGTAAAAGTTCACCGACAGCGATAGCCCGGTTACAAACGGTGGCTCAAAAACGGCGCCGTAAAACTCGTTCGTCGAAGTTTCGGGTCTGAGGTTCGGATTGGAACGGCCGATCGAGGTAGTCTGGTAGGACTGATTAGCGCGGGACGGGTCCACCACGGTCGCGGCCGTGTTGATGGAAGCGATACGGCGATCTTCGGTCAGGCTGGGGGCGCGGAAACCTTCGGAGTAACTTCCGCGGATCAACAGCGAGCGAATCGGCTGCCAGGTGGCGCCATATTTTGGCACGCTCTTACTGCCGGTATCGCTCAGTTTTTCATAGCGACCGGCCAAATTGACTTCGAGGCGTTGGATCAGCGGGACCGCGTTCGGTTTACCAAAAACAGGCACCTGTACTTCGCTAAACGCTGCGCGCGTGTTCCGGTCGTCGGTGTAGGTCGTGGGCGTGGCTACGACGGGAAAACCGGCGTACGCTACCGAAGTGTTCGTGTTCTTGTCTTTTTCATATGACCCGCCCAAGGCCATGCGAATCGTGCCGCCCCAGATCTTGTAAAGCTCTCCGTCGGCGGTGAGGTCAAAGCTGTCCAACCCCGACCGACCGTCTACAGTCGGATAGAGCGCAGTCTGAGCGAGGAGTGCGGATTGGTTGGTGGCGCCAGCGACGCGCTCGTCGATGAATGGATTGAAGCGCTGCGAAGCGTCATTATTATTTGCCAGTGCATTGAACGCGGTGGCGTTGAAGGTGTGGCTCAGCGAGTGATATTTCTGGTCCTGGGTGCGATACCCGGCATCCCAGCGCCACGATTCACCTAGTTTACCGCGAACACCGGCGGTTAACGTGTGGGTCTGGGTCTTGGTTTGCTGCGAGATTTGGCCCCACTGGGGCAATAGCATGCCGAATTGAATGGCTTCGCCAAAAATGTTGTTGGTGGCCGCGACCGCAACATTGGCCACGTAGACTGGTAGCGTCTGGGCGAGTCCGCGGGAGTCCGTGAAGCTATAGTTGGTATAGGCCTCGAGGTTCTTGCTGAATTCATAGCTGCCGGTCGCTGTAATGCCACGGCGGTCGGACCCCGAGACCAACTCGTTCCACTGGGCGGGGTTGGTGTTGCTCTGGCCCTGAGCGATGATCGAGGTGAGGGTGGTAGATTGGTTAGAGGCGTTGGTGGTGCGCCGTTCGAAGGCAGAAATCGGCGGCGTAGTGGCCGAGCCGGCCGGTGCCACCAGCACACGAATGCCGGGAATCGACACAAACCCGGTGGTCGCGGTTGCCTGCACTGCGGCAGGATAGCCCCACTGGATGCGCTGGTCGGTACCGTAGACTGGTAAGCCGGTGGTGGGGTTATAGCCTTGGAGATTGTTTCTAAAATCAGCGCTTTTGGAGAATGAGCGTTGCGACGCTTTGAGGGGCTCACGGTCGTAGTAGTTGATCGCCAGCATGCCACGGAATTTACCGCCGAGTGCAGCGATACCGGTCGATATGGTCGACTGTCGCTCGCGCGCGCCGCCGTGCTGAGTCATTTTGACCGAGCCATTCACTTCCGTGCCGACCCAAGATTTTTTCAGTACAATGTTTACGACCCCCGCGACCGCGTCGGCGCCGTAGATGGCGGAGGCGCCGTCGGTGATGATTTCGATCTTCTCGATCAGGCCGAGGGGAATGGTATTCAAGTCCACGAAGCCTTGGCCCGAGCCGGAACCGCGGTTGCGTTCACCAGCCTGGGCGACGCGCCGGCCGTCTACTAAGACAAGGGTGGAACCTGAACCAAGCCCGCGTAGACTCACGCCCGAAACGCCCGTCTGTACCGGAGCGGTGTTGCCCAAGATGGGGCTGGCGCCTGTCCCCGGAGTAAGCGGGAGGAACGAGGTTTCATCGCGCTGGCCCGCGAACATATTTAAGTCGTCTGGAGCACTGTTACGACCTGAACCCGCGCCATTGTAAGTCTGCGGAATTGTCCGTAAGAAGTCCGCCAAGTTCAAAGCTCCGCTGCCTCGGATATCATCTACATCGTAGGTCGAAACAGGTGATGGCCCTTCCATATCGGTACGACGGATGCGCGAACCGAGTACCTCTACGGCATCGAGTTTGACTGCCTTATCGGTAGTCGTGGCCGTTTGGGCGGGGCTCGTTGGACCGCTAGCAATGAGGCCTGCGGCGAGGAGGCCAAGGAGGAGACGATTCATTTTCATGGTATTAGGTAAGAGGATGGCGAGGGGTGCGCCGGGTCGGCTTTGCTACTTCCAGCCCAAGGCCAGCAACGTTGCTTAGCCTTGGTTCGAAAGTTTAAAAACCAACTCCATTAGAGATGGCTTTAAGGACCGCTGCAAGCTTGCTCACCGCCCGCGGGCTCGCAGTTTTGCTGAATGAACACCCGTAATTTTGGTTCCACCGGCCGCTCCGTCAGCGAAATCGGTCTCGGTACGTGGCAACTCGGCGCTAATTGGGGCGAGGTTTCCGACGAAACTGCGCTGGCGACCCTGCGGGCGGCCGACCAAGCCGGCACGAGTTTCTTCGATACGGCTGATGTCTACGGCATGGGCCGCAGTGAGACCTTGATTGGGAAATTTTTAAAAGAGCTCGCGCCGTCGAGTCGCAGTAACGTTTTTATAGCGACCAAACTCGGGCGCTTTAGCCCGCCGGGTTGGCCGGAAAATTTTACGCGCGCGGCGGTGCGCCAGCACACGGAGGCCTCGTTGCGGCGGCTCGATATCGAGCGTGTCGACCTCACGCAGTTGCATTGCGTGCCGCCGGAGATCATGGCGCAGGGCGAGATTTTCGAGTGGTTGCGCGAACTCAAACGCGAAGGAAAAATTGGCGCGTTTGGTGCGAGCGTGGAATCCATGGACGAAGCGCACGTATGTCTGCGGCAGCCTGACCTGGCGGCGCTCCAAATCATTTTTAATATTTTCCGCCAGAAATCGATTCACACACTTTTTGCGGCGGCTAAAAAACAAAATGTCGCTTTGATTGTTCGTCTCCCACTAGCGAGCGGCCTACTTGGCGGCAAGATGACGACGGCGACGACCTTCCCTGCGAGCGATCACCGCAATTTCAACGCAGACGGCCAGAAGTTTAACGTCGGCGAAACCTTCGCCGGCCTGCCTTTTGTGAAGGGTGTGGCGCTCGCCGATGCGCTCAAGCCGCTTGTGCCTGCGGGGCTCACGTTGCCGGAGCTGGCGCTGCGTTGGTGTTTGGATTTTGACGCGGTCTCGGTCGTGATTCCGGGTGCGAAAAATCCCGATCAAGCTCGCGCCAACGCTCGGGCGGCAGCGTTGCCTGCGCTGAGTCCGGCGCTGCATGCGCAGCTGACAGAATTTTATACACGCGAAGTCGCCGCGCACATCCGCGGGCCGTATTGAGCGGGTTTTTTTAGCCCGCGGGAGCGTCGGGTGAACCGGGCGATGGAGCGGCAGCCGAGGCTGGTGTGGTTGTCGCCGCCGGGCCAGGGGGGGCTACACCGAAATCCAATTTCAATTTTGAGGCCGCTTCATCGAGGATGATTTTGGCCGTGTAAGGTTTACCGGATTTGGCGGAGACGAGACCGGTCACATCGATCGGCGCGCCGTCTTTCCAGCCTTGTAAAACCGCGACGTAGTCGGCGGCGGTGAAGGTTTTGCCGAAAGAATTTTTCCAAAGTTTTAAGCCGGGCCAACCGGGCGCTTCGAAGAACGTGCCGCCGTCGAGCATGAGTTTACCCGACTTGGGGCATTTCATGCCTTTTACTTTCGTGGGCTCGGGGGTGTGGATGACGAGTTTCTTGAGCGCCTCGTCGACGACAAGATCGGCGGCGTAAACGCGGCTGCCGTTGGCGGATTTCAGATTCTCGGCGTGGTACGGTTTGCCGGCG
>RGAX01000020.1 GCA_009919985.1 Opitutaceae bacterium | reverse complement strand
AATAGCTCTGCGCTACGGCAAGCTTTGAGACAGTCTTTGAATAGTCTATGGAGTTAAGGCCGACGGGTATAAAACCCGTCTGCATGCCCCCCGCGGTGAAGGGTGTCTTGAAGTCGCCCATCGAATAATTTCTCGTATTCGGATCTATATAGTGTCGGCGCGTAAGACGATTTTGGGCATTACTTAAGTCAGCGGGGAGGCCATAGAGCGTATTCCCGTTGAGAATCTGCTCCTGTAGCATGGTTTTATATATACCTGAATCGCGCTTGTCGTAGAGCCCCGCAATGCGGTGGCGTCCGAGCAACGGCTGATATTTCGTCAAATCCAAGTCGTAAGAAGCGGTTAATCGGTATTCTTTGCCGTCAGTGCCATAACGCTGAACGTTGGTTTGTTCATCGTAGAAATAGCGCCCGTAATTCGGGTTCGATTGCCCATTCGGCAGCAGGGTATTCGGGTCGACCGACAGGGATAGATCTCCCACTGGCTGCCACCAGATTATATCATTTAAATACTTGGTGTAAGCTAATTCAAAGAAAAGGTTTCGGCCGACTTGTTGCTCCAAAAATAAGTCAGTTGAGGAGAAGTCCATTGGATTCGTTGCGTCAGAACCACTGATATTCACGTCTAAGGGGATGACATTCGCAGACGACCAGCCGCCGACCCCATTCCAAGTAAAAACTGGGCCAAGGGTTGAGGCCGTGTTATTGGTATCGAAATTCTGCGTTGTGCCCCAGTAGGTATTTTTCCAATTCAAGGGTACTATTGGGGTAGTAGAACCGCCGACGATTGCTATGATCCGATTAGTGGTGCCCTGTGATTGGACACCCAACGCGGTTTGCGTTGCTGCTGGAAGAACGGTTGTCCCCGTTGTTACCGGCTGACTACCACGACGAAGCCACTCGGAAACGCGGTTGGTTGGGAAACTTTTCTGCGCGCCGGCGCGGTCCATCAAGCCACGCTCGGTGTCGAATCGAAAAGTCGTTTTTAAATTCTGCGTATCGAATATTTTGATCGTGCCAGCTACATAGAGACGGTCCTCGTCAGTAAAGTTTTGCGCCTGATAGGAGCCGAGTTGTTGCCTCATCGCATCGATACGAATAGCAACACGATTGGGCACAATTATCTGATTCAAGTCAGTGGTATAACGCGCGCCACCTTCACTATCAATACGGGCAGCAATCTGGCGGAGGTTTCGAAATACCGCCTTGTTGGTGCTGACATTGACAACTCCCGCCGGATCGGCCGCACCGAAAAGAATTGAATTGGGGCCGCGCGCGAAAGTTGCTGACTCAATATTGTAGGCGTCACCCCGGCTATTCACGACGAAATAATTGCGCGCTGACTGCTGGGAAGTGGTCCCGCGAATGCGATAATTTCCACCAAATAGAAACGAGTCAGCCGCTCCATCTTGTGCGTTTTCACGTAGACTTGTATTTACGCCATAACCGATCGCTTCATCAATGTTGGTGATATTAGCGTCCGCCATGAATTCAGGCGTCATGATGGAGATTGGCGCAGGAATTTCCTTGAGCGGCGAGTTGAGGCGGCTGCCGGCTAGCGTATTGGTCGCGGCATAGCCGGTATCTTTCGATGCATCCACAACGAAAGGGGAGAGCTCAATCGCCTCTTCGCCTTTGGTGGCAGTGGTGCCTGCGGGAGTGTTGGACGTTGACGCAACGGCCGGCGCGACTTGAGCGGAGGCCGGGTTCGAAACTACAGCGGCTAGCAAGAGACTAAAGCAGGGGACGAATTTCATGGGGATGGGGTTAGTGAGTGGTCGATTACGGCTCAGACACAAATATCCGTGGGGCGGATCAGTCACTGCATAGCATCAACATAACCAATTGCCGAATCCCCGAACATCCCATGTTCGGGGGATGGTCAAGCACCCGTTCTTTCGCTACGATTGGTTCGATGTTGTGCGGCTCTGTGGGCATAAATAAACTCGGAATTTTAAATTGGATCACGACGTTAGTTAGCGTGCGCTTGCCTATTATTCCGTGCGTTTGCCTGGCGGCGTTCTGCGTGGCCGGTGGATGGGCGCATCTGGATGCCGCTGAGCAGACGCTCCGCTATTCGGCTCGACCGGCACTGAACGAAATTGTGGTCGGCGGCCGAGTAGTGCTCGCGGCCGTGGAATCAAACGTCGACAACAGTGCGGACACCGACTACCGAGGGCTCTCATTGCTGCCGCGAGAGTTTCCGCTCCAAATCGGGCTGACGACCGCTGCGCCTGGCACGCCGCAGGTAGTGCGTCTGCGAACCCGCCTCGAAGGCTGGGAAAACGATCTGCAGGACCACGATAGCCAAATGTATCTCATGCTGCGTTTCCTAGACCGGGACAATCGCCCTGTCGGCAGTGCTGCGTTCATTCGCCAGGGCGAGAGTCCGGGCTGGGGCGGCCTGCCACAGAATTCGCGTTGGCACCGGCATGCGGACGAAACCGTTGTGCCGGACCGAGCCAGTCGGTTGAGGATATTGATGGTGTCGGGTGGCGTGCCACGCACGACCGGTTTCTGGACCATTCGTCGCTTAGAACTCACAGCGTTGACGCCAGGGCCGGATACGGCCGCGGGTACGGAGCTTTATAAACTCGAACATTTGCGCGGGTCAGGTCTCGAGTCTGCCCGCGGTAATCCCCAAGCCTGGGTCCGCGATGGCACTGGTCTCAATATTCCGTGTTTGTATGTTCATAACCAACAAAACGAGGCGCCAGAGCCTCTGCTCGCGTTGGTTGATGTGGAACCCGACAACACCGGAGGCTGGCTGATGAACTTGGACGCGTCTATTCCGGTATTGCCCGGTCAGCGTCTGCGATTGGACACAGAGGAAATGTACAGCATCGGTCGTGGTCACGATGCGGCGTTGTCTTTCCGCACGCTCCCGATCGGCAATTATGTATTTCGAGCGTGGGCGACGGACGAGTTGGGCCGTCCGACGGGGCCGTCACTCCGCCTGCCGGTAGAGGTGCGACCGCCATTTTATTCGACCACGTGGTTTCGGTTGTGCGGTGCCAGTCTCGTCGTCGCCGTTCTGCTCGGGGTGGTACGGTATTTCACTTGGAGAAAGCTACAGCGCGAAGTGCAGCGCTTAGAAAAGCGCCGTGCCGTGGATGAGGAACGGACGCGCATGGCGCGCGATCTGCACGACGAGATGGGTGCGCGCTTCACCCAAATATCGCTGCTGGCCGGACGCGCCCTTAAGGCCGCTTCGCCGGAGGACTCCGTACGGGAGCCCATCCGTAACATCAACGGCGCAGTCAAGGAACTGGCGTCGGCCCTCGAAGAAATTGTCTGGGCGGCCAATCCCTCGCACGACTCGCTCGAAGGTTTTAGTAATTACCTGAGCCAGTATGCGGGGGCCGTGTTGCGCGACGCCGGCGTGCGCTGTCGGCTCGACATCCCGATCTTGCTGCCGGCGCGCACATTGCCGAGCGGCGTGCGGCACCGTCTGATAATGGTGGTGAAGGAGACATTGAACAACGCGCTCAAACATGCGCGGGCCACCGAAGTGCGCGTGCAGCTTGAAATCGACGGCGAGCACCTGCGTGTGACCGTTGCGGATAATGGCGACGGTTTCGATCCGGCGACTGCAAAACGCGGTAACGGACTGAATCATTCAGCGCGGCGTATGGAGGAGATCGGTGGCGCATGTCTCGTGGAATCGAAAGCGGGCTCGGGAACTCAGGTTCTTATCTATGTGCCACTGCCGGCTAAGGAGGCGCGCGCATGAGAGCCGGCGTAGTCATTGTAGAGGACGACCGCGCGGTGCGGGAAAATTTGGCGGCGCTCATCCGCACAGACGAACGCCTGCAGTTGCTCGGGACGTTCCACTCCGCGGAGGAGGTCCTGCGGGAAATACTCGGGCTGCAGCCGCACCTCGTAGTGATGGACATCAAATTACCCAAGATGAACGGCATCGAGTGCGTGGTGCGGCTCAAGGCCCAGTTGCCGTATTTGCTCGTGCTCATGCTCACGGTCTACGAGGATGATGATAGCATCTTCCGCGCGCTCAAGGCCGGTGCCAACGGCTATCTCGTGAAACGTGATGCGGCCGAAAAACTCTTGGATGCGCTCCATGACGTGCGCCACGGCGGCGCCCCGATGTCGGCCCACATCGCGCGCCAAGTGGTGCAGTTTTTTCACCGTAGCGAGAAGCCTGCAGCCGAGGCCGAGCAACTTTCGCCCCGAGAGCTAGAGGTGCTAGATTTGCTCGTGAAGGGACTAGTCCTTAAGGAAGTCGGGGAGCAACTCGGCATCGGCTTGGAAACAGTGCGCACACACGTGAACCACATTTATCTAAAACTCCACGTGCGCAGCCGTATCGAGGCCGTGGTGAAATATCTCCGGCAGGGGTAATAAGAAGCCCACCGCGAAGCACCAAAAGCGTTAGATTTTGGGCACGATAAATGAACTCATTTATATATCGGCGCTATCGGAATTTTCCGGTGGTCGGTTTGTTTCCGAAAGTCGATATTTTAGGGCAATCACGCGTGGCGTAACTGAGTGAGCGTGCTCTTACTACCGTGCCTTGCGCTCAATTATCTGTCGGGACTTTTCGAGTTCCGCGCTCAGCGCCTTCTCATCCGGCAGCGCGAGCTTATATTCCCGCGCTAGCACCTTGTTCGGTAATCCCTCGAGTGCATACTTGGCTAGCGCATCATCGGGCTTGGAGCATAGGATGAGTCCCACCGGCGGATTCTCGCCCTCCTGCATCCAGTGCTTCCGCGCGTAGTTTAGATACATGTGTGCATCTGTCCTGCATAAGCATGAGTCAGTTTGCCGATCTTAAGGTCGATCACGACCAGGCAGCGCAGCTTCCGATGGTAAAACAGGAGATCTACCCGATACCACTCCTCGCCGATCCGCAGCCGCCTCTGCCGTCCGACGAACGCAAAATTGTCGCCGAGTTCGAGCAGGAATTTTTCTAGATGGCGCAGCAGCGCTTCTTCCAGATCTGACTCGGAGTATTCGTCCTTCAGGTTGAGAAATTCGAGGACGAGGGGATCCTTGATCTCTTCGTCCGCTTCGACGCGATCTTCCGGCCGTGCTTTGGCTCCTTTCGTGAGCATCGCAGTCTTATTGCGGGATAGCGCCGTACGCTCGTAGAAAATTGTCGCGATCTGCCGGTCGAGTTGACGCACCGACCAGCCGCCACGCAGCGCTTCGGTTTCGTAGAAGCAACGGGCGGCATCATTTTTCACCGTCATTAAGCGCACGTAGTGCGACCATGGGAGGGGAAACGCGCAGCGAACGGGTGCCGTCGCCAATTGGCCAGATACTGTCTGGCCAATCTTCGGTGTGTCGCGCGATGGCAATTGGTCAGACGTCGTCTGGCCAATCGGCCATAGCAAATAAAAGGTTCGCGCACTCTTTAAATTGCTAAGCGAGTAACCTCGTCCGAACCGGGCCGTGAGATCCTCTGCCAGTCGGGCAACCAATTCTTGGCCATACCCTGCGCGTTTTTCGCCACCCTGCTCAAATTCAACAATGCGCCGTCCAAATTCCCAGTAGGTCGCCGTCATCACGCTGTTCACGGCACGTGCTGAGACGCGACGTGCGTCCTCCAATAACCGGCTCAGATCTGCGACTAATCCCTGATAGTTTGAAGCCGAGTTAGATTAGGTGGGCGGCATGGAGATGGGACCCAAGGTCATGTTTTTTAAGAGGCAATCAATCTCGTTCTATGGTGATGACGGCCAGCCGGTAAACTTGCTCAATTTGGCGAGGTTACGTCAGAATTTCCTACTCAGGTTCTCCTGCTTTTAGGTTTCCTAGCTCTAGGACGGCTTTACGACTCCATCGCGGGGCAATTCCAGTGACATTCACTAGCGGCTGAATTGAACGACTTGCTTTAAGGGTGGAGCAGGTCAAAATAAAGCTCGTCGAGAGGCTAAATCTGGGCACCAATCGGTGCTGATGCACGAATCTAAAGCTTCAATGTTGAACCCAAAGTCGGGTACATCGCGAAAAGCCTAGGCATGTGTGTTATCCCGCAATGTTTAGAAATATACCGTAATAACACAAAAAAGTTTGGTAAAAAATTAGTGTTCAATGGTTTGTATAACAATCTAGGCGTTCTCTTGGCTCCGCTACTTACATTTTAACTTTCTTCATGCGACACACGATCTCCGTCCTCGTTGAGAACACATTCGGCGTTTTGGCCCGCGTGACCGGCATGATTTCCGGTCGTGGTTTCAACATCGATTCCCTCAACGTTGCGCCCACGCACGATGCTTCGCTCTCGCGCATCACCATCGTTCTAAAGGGCGATGAGGCCGCGCTCAGCCTCTGCACCAAACAGCTGCGCAAGTTGGTCAACGTCGTTGACGTCTCCGATTTTGGTGAAGGCCAAGCTGTCGCCCGCGAGCTTGTGCTCGTGAAAGTGCGCGCTGACTCCCATACCCGCGCCGAGTTATTGCAGATCGCGGATGTGTTTCGCGCTAAGATCGTCAACCTCTCCGCTGACTCACTCATCATCGAAGTCACTGGTGATGAGGCGAAGATCAACGCGTTCCTAGGCCTCCTTGAGCCTTTCGGTATCATCGAGCTCGCGCGCACCGGCCAACTCGCGCTCAAGCGATGATCGCTCTTCCGCAATCGATCACGTCGCCCTTTTTTTCCTAACCCAAACCTTATCTGCCTTTTATCATGCCCGCTAAAGTCTACACCGACAAAGACGCCGATCTCGGCGTGTTTAAAAATAAAACGCTCGCCGTCCTCGGCTATGGTTCGCAGGGCCACGCCCATGCGCTCAATCTGAAGGACAGCGGCTGCAAGGTCATTATTGGCCTCTACGCCGGATCCAAATCGAAAGCCGTCGCCGAGTCCCACGGCTTCGAAGTCGTCGAGACCGGAGAAGCCGTACGCCGCGCCGATGTCATCATGGTCGGCTTGCCCGACATGAAACAGGCCGACGTCTACGCGAGCGCCATTCTCCCCAATCTCACCAAAGGCAAAACCCTGCTCTTCAGCCACGGTCTCGCTGTTCACTTCGGCCTCATCAAGCTGCACAAGGACATCGACTGCATCATGGTCGCTCCTAAGGGCCCTGGTCACATGGTCCGCCGCCTCTACGCCGAAGGCAAAGGCATGCCAGCGCTTATCGCCGTCGCCCAAGACAAATCCAAGACCGCCAAGAAAACTGCGCTCGCTTGGGCCAAGGGCATCGGCTCGACCCGCGCCGGCGTGCTCCAGACCTCCTTTAAGGAAGAAACCGAGACCGATCTCTTCGGTGAACAAGCTGTACTCTGCGGTGGCGCCAGTGCACTCGTTCAAGCCGGTTTCGAGACCCTCGTTGAAGCGGGTTATCAGCCTGAGATGGCCTACTTCGAATGTCTCCACGAGCTGAAGCTCATCTGTGATCTCATGTATGAATCCGGCATCGCCGGCATGCGCTTCTCCATTTCCGAGACCGCCAAATATGGCGACATCACCCGCGGCCCCCGCGTTGTGAACAAGCAGGTTAAAGCCGAGATGAAGAAGATCCTCAAAGAGATCCAATCCGGCCAATTCACCAAAGAATGGGTCAAAGAGCACAAGGGCGGCCTCAAGAAATACAACGCCCTGCTCAAGGCCGGGGAAAAACACCAGATCGAAAAGACCGGTGCTTATTTGCGCAGCATGATGCCGTGGATGGCCAAGAAGAACCTCAAGGGCGTCCAGGCCAGCTACTGAGCACGTAACCCAACGTTGCCAAAAGCTTCCGGGCGCAGACAATTTGTCTGCGCCCTTTTTCTTTCCCGTGTCCAAACTCATCCTCGCCACCCGCCAGAGCCCTTTGGCGCTCGCACAGACCACGATGGTCGCGACGCATCTGGGCGCTCGTCTCGGCCAGGAAACGGAGTTTTTGAAAATCGTCACCACCGGCGACAAGCAGGCCGAATGGTCACTCGAGCAACGCGGTGGCAAAGGCCTTTTTACGAGCGAACTTGAATCCGCGTTGCTCCGCGGCGAAGCCGATGTGGCCGTACACAGCGCCAAAGACCTGCCGGGCGCCATGCCCAAAGGTCTGGCCATCGCCGGCTACTTGCCGCGAGCCGATCCCCGCGATGTGCTCGTCCTGCGTCAAGGCATCACGACGCCCGCCCTCGTCGCTACCAGTAGCCCGCGCCGGCGTCTGCAATTTTCCCTGCACGTTCCCTCCGCGACTTTCACCACCATCCGCGGAAACGTCGATACCCGCCTTCGCAAAATCGCCGTCGATCACCTCGCCGACGCCACGATCCTCGCCGCTGCGGGCCTCGCTCGCTTAAGCATTCATGAATGGCCCGGCACGACTTTCGTGCCCTTCGATTGCACGCGCATGGTTCCCGCGGTCGCACAAGCGGCCATCGCGATTCAATGCCGGGTGGCCGACGTGGCCCACTACGCGGCGCACTTCGACGCCGCGACCTCACGCGTGGTCGACACACTTTATCTTTTTCACGAAAATACCGGTGTGCGCACCTTTCCACTCGCCGCCGCTGATTTCGACGCTCCCGTGGCCACCGCGGCCCGCATGCTTAAACAACTCGGACTCCTATGAACCACGCCACTCCTCTTGCCGGCCGCCGCATTGCCATTACTCGCGCCCGCGAACAGTCGCCCGAACTTTCCGCCAAACTAAAAGCCCTCGGGGCAGAAGTGCTCGAACTCCCGTTGATCACCATCACCAAAGAAGTCTCCAACGACGCTTTGGCCGATGTGTTTCTGGAATTCGGTAGTTACGATTGGCTCGTGTTCACCAGCGCCAACGGGGTCCGCTACTTCTTTGAGGAAATTCGACGCATTTTCGACGACATCCGTTCCCTCGGCCTGATCCGGCTCGCTTGCATCGGCGAAACCACGGCCGAAGCAATTCGCGCCCACCACCTCAAAATCGAGTGCCAGCCCAAGGTCGCCACCGCCGAAGCGCTCGCCGCCGCTCTCGTCGAAACCGGTAGCCTCGACCACGCCAAAATTCTCGTCGTGACCGGCAGCCTAAATCGCGACGACCTCGTCGACAAACTCACCGAAGGCCGCGCCATCGTGGATACGCTCCAAGTTTACAAAACCGAGCAAACCGATCTCGCTGGCGATCCGGTCGCAGCGGATTTTCGTGCGCACGGTGCCGACGCGATTCTCTTCGCTAGTTCCTCCGCGGTCCAATCCTTTGCTGATCAAGCTGCGGCGCTTAAACTCAGCAAAAATGCCGTGCACCCCATCGCCGGCAGCATCGGTTCGCAAACCACTGAAACCATGAAAAAAGTCGGCGTCCCCGTGGGATTCACCGCCAAGACGCCCAACCTCGACAGCTTGGTCGAAGTTCTGGTTAAAAAATTAGCCTAATGAAAGTCCCGTTCCTCGATCTGAGTTTGCAGCATCAGGCCTTGCGCGAGCCGGCGCTCGCCGCCTTGACCGCGACGTACGACGCCACGCGTTTTTGCCTCGGTAAAGACGTCGAAGAGTTTGAGAAGAATTTTTCGGCCACGCTGGGTTACCCGCGCGCCCTTGCTATGAACAGCGGGACATCTCCGCTGCACGTAGCCTGCATGATCGCAGGCTTTGGTCCGGGCGATGAGATCATCACGGCCCCGTTCACATTTATTTCTTCGGCGTGGGGCATCAATTACGTCGGTGCGACGCCAGTCTTTGCGGATATCGAGGCCGGGACCTACAACCTCGATCCGGTGAAAATCGAGGCGGCTATTACGCCACGCACCAAAGGCATCATCGTGGTGCACATTTTTGGCCAGCCCGCCCGCATGGATGAAATCATGGCCATCGCGCGCAAACACCGCCTGTTTGTGATCGAAGATTGCGCTCAGGCCGTTGGCGCACGTTACCAAGGCAAGCCCGTCGGATTGTTCGGTGATGTCGGTACGTTCAGTTTTTATCCGACCAAAAATCTCGGCGGTTGCGGTGAGGGCGGCGCGTTCGTGGCGAAGGACGAGCTGATTCACACCAAGGCCCGCCATATCCGCGTGCACGGCTCGGATCGGCGCTATTATCACGACATCGTGGGCGGTAATTTCCGTATGGACGGATTTCAAGGCGCGTTGCTCAACGTGAAGTTGCCGCACCTCGCGGCTTGGACGGCCCGCCGCCAAGCCATCGCCGCGCGCTATCTCGCCGGGATCAAACTTTCTGATACGCATCTCCCTGCGCAGCCCGCCTACGGCAAATCGGTCTTTCACCAATTTACGATTCGGCATCCGCGCCGAGATGCGTTGCGCGAGCATCTCGCGAAACACGAGATCGGTACCGATCTGATTTATCCCGTGCCGCTGCATCTTCAGAAATGCTACGCTGGGCTCGGCTACGGCGTGGGTTCGTTCCCGGTTTCTGAGCTAACTGCGAGCACGTGCGTGAGTTTGCCGATTTTCCCTGAATTGACCGACGATCAAGTCGATCACGTCATCGCGTCACTGAACGTATTTTGACCCGATGATCCACGGTGTGCGCTTTAAGGTCTGCGGGTTGACCTCGCTGGTGGACGCGGAGGCGGCGGATGCCGTGGGCGCTGATTATTTGGGATTTATTCTTTATCCGAAATCGCCGCGTTACGTGAGCCTCACGCAGTTTGCGGCGATGACGCCGCGTTTGCCGCCCCGGAAAAAGGTGGCGGTCGTGGTCGAGCCTACAGTGGAAACTTTGGCTGAAATCAAAGCGGCGGGATTCGATTACGTCCAAGTTCATTTTTCACCCACGACGCCGTTGGCTACGGTGGCCCACTGGCTTGAGGTGATTCCGCGTGAGAGACTCTGGCTCGCGCCACGCGTGCCACCGGGCCAGGAAGTGAATTCGGGTTTCATCGCGCTCGTGGATCATATTTTGCTCGATACTTATCACCCTCAAGCGCACGGCGGCACGGGACAGACCGGAGACTGGACGAGTTTCAAAGCACTGCGTTTCGGATTTCCCCATGTGAATTGGATTTTGGCCGGCGGGTTGAGTCCGGAAAATATCGGTGCGGCCTTGGCCGCAACCGGAGCGCGCTGGGTGGATGTAAACAGCGGGATCGAATCCGCGCCAGGGGTGAACCGCTGGTGGACTGGGATTTAGGTTATTTGGCTAACTTTAGTTGAGGAGTTACTTGCATGCACTGGATCCTCGCCAGCCTCGTTTCAGCTTTTTTTCTAGGCTGCTATGATCTCTCCACGAAGCACGCCGTCCGTGACAACGCCGTCTTGCCGGTGCTTTTTTTTGCGAATGCTTGCAGCGCGGTAGTTTGGCTTTTGCTTCAAGCGGGCACGACGCTCGCGACGAACGCGTTTCCGCCCGCGTTGCACGTGGATACGCTCACTAGTTTTCAGCACCTGCAGTTGCTCCTCAAGTCGATGATCGTCGCCGCCTCGTGGGTCTGCAGTTATTTCGCGGTGAAACAGTTGCCGGTGTCCTTGGCTGCACCGATCCGCGCGACGGGCCCGGTGTGGACTTTGCTCGGGGCGACGCTCGTTTTGGGCGAACGGCCGACTTGGCTCGAAGGCTTGGGGATCTTGATTACGTTGGCCTCATTTCTGGGCTTATCGATAGTCGGCGCGAGGGAGGGAATTCATTTTCGGCGCAACCGCTGGATCTGGTTTCTCGGCGGTGGTACGCTGCTCGGCGCGCTTAGTGGTCTTTACGATAAATATTTGCTTGGATCGGTGGGTTTTACGGCGGCGACGGTGCAATGCTGGTTCTCGATTTATTTGGCCTTATTATTTCTGCCACTCGCGGTGGGCTGGAAATTTCGATGGTGGCAGCGGCAGGAGTTTCAGTGGCGCGGGAGCATTGTACTGGTCTCGCTGATGTTGCTTGTCGCGGACTTTCTGTATTTTAATGCGCTACGCGATCCAGAGGCGCTAGTCTCTATGGTATCGAGTCTGAGGCGTGGCGGTACGCTGGTGGCGTTTGCGGGCGGCATATTGCTTTTTGGTGAAGTCAACGCGCGCGCTAAATTACCGGCGGTAATCGGGGTCGTGATCGGGATCGTATTGACGATTTTAGGTTGAGAGTGCGCTCAGGCGATCGCGCCTTCGTGTTGGAGTAGTTGGCGTTTCACGCTCTCGCCAAAAGCGAAACCCGTGAGCGATCCGTCGGCGCCAATCACGCGATGGCACGGGACGATCAAGCAGATCGGATTTGTAGCATTGGCGCGGCCAATGGCTCTTGCCCCGCTCTTCAGGGATTTAGCCAAAGCCCCGTAGCTGCACGTTTCGCCGAAGGGTATTCTCTGCAGCGCGGTCCAAACGCGGAGCTGAAAAGGCGTTCCCACAGGCGCCAGCGAAAGGTCAAAGCGGGAGCGATCTCCTGAAAAATACGAAAGCACCTGAGACCGAGCTGCCGCCGTCTTGACGGTATCACCAACGGGGCTGACGAGGTCGCATCTGAGACGGCCCCACAGTGCGTTATCGGAGCCAAAGGCAGTGGCTAACACGGCGCCTTTATCATTCACTGCGATTGAGAAATCCCCGACCGGAGTTGTGAAAGTGTCAAAGTAGACGTTCATAAAGCAGCGGGTCGATGGCCGGAGGCGAGGCTGTGATTAGGAAAGAAGACCGACATGAGTCGAGGTGTGCGCTGATATCTGGCGGCGTCAGTCATGCGTATGGCCGGAAGCTAGTAGATCGCGTGCGGGCGTGCCGTCCGGATAATTCCGGGATAATTTTTAAAACTTAAAAACCAGGGAAACCGCCTCTGCCCTTCATGGCTTCCATTTGGCGCATCATTTTTTTTGCGCCGCCGCCTTTCAACATTTTCATCATTTTCTGCATCTGCTGAAACTGTTTCAGGAGTTGGTTGACCTCGACGATTTTAACGCCGGCACCGTTGGCGATACGTTGGCGGCGGCTGCCGTTGAGCAGGTCGGGTTTGCGGCGCTCTTTGAGCGTCATCGAGTAAATGATCGCTTCCGTGCGGGCCATTTGTTTCTCGGAGTCATCGGGAAGTTGCACGCCGCTCATGCCAGGCATCATGCCTACGATACTCTGCATGGAGCCCATTTTTTTAATCTGCTGCATCTGCGCTAGGAAGTCCTCGAGATTGAAATCGGCCTTGCGCATTTTTTCGGCCATGCGTTCGGCTTCTTTTTGGTCGATGTTTTCCTGCGCGCGTTCGACGAGCGAGACGACGTCGCCCATGCCGAGGATGCGAGAGGCAAGGCGATCGGGATAAAAGGTGTCGAAGTCGCCGGTTTTCTCGCCGGTGCCAACGAATTTAATCGGAACTCCTGTGATGCTCTTGATCGAAAGCGCTGCGCCGCCGCGTGCATCGCCGTCGAGCTTAGTGAGGATCAGGCCGGTGAGTTGGAGCGCATCGTGAAAGGCTTTCGCGACGTTGACCGCTTCTTGACCGAGCGCGCCGTCGGCCACGAGTAACACCTCATCGGGTTGGATGCGGGCGCGGAGTTTTTTAACTTCCTCGATGAGGTCGGCATCGATCTGTAGCCGCCCCGCGGTGTCGAAAATCATGCAATCAGTCCCCGCCGCATCGGCCACGGCGAGGGCGGCGGCACCGATGGCGGTGACGTCCTGCGATTGACGATCAGCGTAGAAACCGAGTTCTTCTTGTTTCGCTAGAATCTCGAGCTGGTCGATGGCGGCAGGGCGGTAGATGTCGCAAGCTACGACGAAGGGTTTGTAGCCTCGTTTTTTGAGGAGCTTACCGAGTTTAGCGGTCGAGGTGGTTTTGCCGGAGCCGTGGAGGCCGACCATCAGGATTTTTAGGGGACGGGCAGGGGAGAGGGCGGTCTGGCCCTCGCCGAGGAGCCGAACGAGTTCGTCATTGATAATTTTAACGACCTGTTGGCCAGGGGTGACGGATTTGAGGACTTCTTGGCCGACGCAGGCAACTTGGACGCGTTCGACGAAATCGCGGGCGACCTTAAAATGGACATCCGCGGCAAGAAGGGCGGTGCGCACTTCTTTGAGCGCGTCGGCCATGTTTTCCTCTGTGAGTTTGCCGACGCCGCGGAGGTTGCGGAGAGCGCTGCCGAGTTTTTCTGTGAGCGATTCGAACATGTGAGTGGTTAACGTGGGCTCATTTTTGGGAGCGAGGCAACCCCGCTTCCTTTAGGGCAGGCCCATTGGCGTGCGAACATTTTCATCCTCGTCAAGAGGCGCCGGTTTAGGGATAACGCACATCTCTATGAACCCTGTTCTAAAGCTGTTACTCGAAGGCGGTAGTCTCACGACGGCGCAAATCGCGCAAGTCGCGGGCTTCTCCGTGAGCGAAGTCGAACAGCACCTCGAACAGTTGAAGAAGGATAAAATCCTCCTCGGCTGGCGTCCGGTGCTCGATCTCTCCCGCGAGGCCGCTGCTGCAGCTACGGTTCGAGCGGTGATTGAAGTAAAAATTTCGCCTGAGCGTGGCGGCGGTTTCAACCGACTGGCGGAGCGCCTCGCGCGTTTCGATGAGGTAGAGTCCTGCTATCTCATGTCGGGCGGTTACGACCTGCTGGTTTTCGTCAAGGGGGCCTCCTTGCAGAAGGTCGCCGGTTTTGTTTCGGAGAAACTCTCGACGATCGAGGGCGTGCTCTCGACCTCTACTCATTTCATGCTCCGCTGCTACAAGGATCAGGGTTTCCTGCTCGATGTCGGCGAAGCCACCACCACGCGACTGAACGTCGCGCCTTAACCGGAGGCCCATCTCATGAGCAACGATCCCAAACGCTGGGTTGCGGGCCACGTGGCCGCGCTGCCCAAGAGCGGTATTCGCGATTTCTTCGAGCTGGTGGCCAAGATGAAGGGCCAGGACGTGATTTCTCTCGGCGTCGGTGAACCCGACTTTGTCACTCCATGGAATATTCGTGAAGCCGCCATTTTCGCCCTCGAACGCGGTAAAACTTATTACACGTCTAACCTCGGCATGATTGAGCTGCGTCGAGCTATTTCGACGTACGTGACCGAACATTTTGGCGTCGATTACCGGCCGGAGGATCAAGTGATCGTGACGGTCGGCGTCAGCGAAGCGCTCGATCTCGCGTTGAGGGCTTTCTGTAATCCCGGCGATAAGGTGATGTTTCATCAGCCGTGCTACGTGTCGTACCATCCGAGTATCTCGCTTGTGCACGCCCAGGGCGTCGCGGTCCCGACCTTCGCGAAAGACAACTTCGCGCTCACCGCTGAAGCATTGCGCGCCGCATGGCAGCCGGGTTGCAAGGTGCTCATGCTTAATCTGCCGTGTAATCCCACGGGGGGTACCTGTGATCGTGTCCAACTCGAAGCGATTGCGGCGTTCTGCCGAGAGAAAGATCTGCTCGTTCTAAGCGACGAGATCTACTCAGAGCTCACCTTCGAAGGTGCGCACACCAGTATCGCCAGTCTGCCTGGGATGGCCGAACGCACGATTTTTTTGCATGGTTTCTCGAAGGCGTTTGCGATGACCGGCTGGCGTCTGGGCTATGCTTGCGGCCCGGCCGCGCTCATTGATGCGATGATGAAAGTGCATCAATACACGATGCTCTGCGCCTCGATCATCGCCCAAGAAGCCGCTCTCGAAGCGCTCACGCGCGGCTGGGACAGCGTGCTTAAGATGCGTGAGCAATATCATCGCCGTCGCGATTTGGTGGTCCGTCGTTTCAACGAGATCGGCCTCAAGTGTCATTCGCCGCGCGGCAGTTTTTACGCGTTTCCAAGCGTAGCCGCCACGGGCCGCAATGAGAAAGACTTCGCCTCGGGTTTGCTCCTCGAGCAAAAGGTCGCCGTTGTTCCAGGCAGCGCGTTTGGCGACAACGGCGTTGGCCACGTCCGCGCCTGCTTCGCCACGAGTTACGAACAACTTATCGTCGCCTGCGACCGTATCGAACGCTTCGTTCAAGCCCCTCAAAAATAAGCCTAATCCGGCCGCCTTGGGCGCAAAGGAAGGTTGAAATCTTCCTTTGCGCCTTTCGCGTCTTTGGCGTCTGATCTCTTACACATGTCCCGTACCGTTGCCATCGTCGGCCGACCCAATGTCGGCAAAAGTCGCCTCTTTAACCGCCTGGCGCGTAAACGCATTTCTATCGTCCACGACCAACCCGGCGTCACCCGCGACGTCATTTCGACGGAAATCGCCGAGGGCGCATACACGTTGCTCGACACCGGAGGGCTTGGCCTCGTCGGTGGTGAATCCACGGCGGATCTCATTAAGCTCTCGGAAAAACAGGTCGATTTCGCCATCGCCTCGGCTGATCTGATTCTCTTCGTCATCGACGGCCTCGAAGGTGTGACCGGCCTCGATCAACGCATCGCGCAGATGCTCCGTAAGTCGAAGCGCAACGTTCTGCTCGTCGTCAACAAAGCCGATTTCAACGACGACAAAGTACAAATCGATGGCGCCTACGGCCTTGGTCTCGGTGAACCTAGCCGCGTGTCCGCTGAACACGGCACGGGTGAAACCGAACTTCGCGCCGCCATGATTCAACGTCTCGGCGAGCCGCCCGTCGTTGATCCTGATCACGTTAAAACTTCGGCCGATCCGCTCTGTTTCTGCTTCATTGGACGCCCCAATGTCGGCAAATCTTCGCTGAGTAATAACCTGCTCCAAAGCGATCGTCTTGTCGTCAGCCCTATCCCTGGCACGACGCGTGACTCCGTTGAGCTTCCTTTTGAGTTCAAAGGCCGCGACGGCGCGATGTATCCTTTTAAATTGATCGACACCGCCGGTATCAAAGCCGCCACGAAACTGGCATCGCCAGTCGAATATTTTTCCCGACTCCGTTCGCTCGATGCCATTCAACGCGCCGATGTTGTCTTCCTAGTACTAGACGCTCTCGAAGGAGTGACCCAGCAGGACAAAGCCATCGCCGGCGAAGCGATCAAAGAAAAGAAGCCCATCGTCATCGTCGTCAACAAATGGGACCTCGTGCAGGACATGTTTTCGAAGGGAAACCTGAAGCTTTCCGGCTACAAAAACGCCCGCGATTACCGCGACAAATACGAGAAAGCGCTTTTTGAACGTCTCTTTTTCACGCCCGGCTCGCCACTCATTTTTGTCTCCGCGATGAGTGGCTACGAAGTCGATCGCATGCTCAACGCCGCGGTTAAACTGAACCGCACGCTCGATAAAAAACTTCCGACCGCGAAACTCAATCAGCACCTCGCCTATCTCGCCGAGCGCACTCCGCCGCCCTCCGTTGGAGGCAAACGCTTCCGAGTTTATTACGCTACGCAGACGGGCACGCGCCCTTTCCGGATTAAACTGTTTTGTAACCGAGAAGAAAAACTTACTGAGCAATATCGACGCTACCTTGAAGCTGGCCTCGTGGATGAATTCGACCTCGCGGGCTGCCCGATTTATTTCGACCTCGTCGGTAAAGAAAAACGCGAACCCGCGCCGCACAGCAACAGCTCCTACCCGACGACGAAGGCGCAGCTAAAACGCCTCAACACCCAGAAACGCGATGCCTCCGATGAGCATGAAACGATCGCAGATTAAAGCCGGTGGCGGCGAAGCGCTCAAACTCAGCACGAGTGCGCTTACACTCACCGTCACGACGGACTGTGGACCGCGTGTCACGGCGCTTAGTTCTCATGCCGGCCGTGCCGGTAATCTGTTTCTTGAATTTCCGATCGGCACACCTCGCGCTCACGGCTACAATCTTCTTGGAGGTCACCGTCTCTGGCATTCGCCCGAAGATATTGTTCGCACCTATCAACCCGATGACGCCCCGCTTTTGGTCAAAAATCTGCCCAACGGGGTCGCATTGACGCAGCCGACTGAGGAAAAAACAGGCCTTCAAAAAGCGCTGCGACTGGAATTACTTGGCCTGCGAACCGTGAAAGTTACGCACGCGCTCACCAACCGCGGCCTTTGGTCGGTCGATTGTGCACCTTGGGCGCTGACGATGTTGCGCGGAGGCGGTTATGGGGTTTTGCCACTACCGCCGAAGGGCAACCATGCCGCGGGTGATCTGTTGCCCACGTACTCGATCGTGCCTTGGAGCTACACCGATCTTTCTTACCCGGTTTGGTCGCCGCATCGTGATTTTATCGGCATTGACGTCGCGAAAGCTCCTGCGGCGCAAAAACTCGGAATCACCAATTATCCTGGCTGGTCCGCTTATTGGCTCGAGGGTACGACTTTTGTGAAATACGCCGCCGTATTGTCCGACGTAAAATATCCCGATTTTGGCTGCTGCTTCGAAACGTTTACCGATGGCACGATGATTGAATTTGAGACGCTGGGCGCACTCTCGTCGCTCGCGCCACGTCGCACGGCCACGCACGTGGAATATTGGACTCTCCTCGACGGCTTCGCGAAACCGAATACCGACGCCGCCTTTAGAACGCTTGCCACGGCCGTGCGCCGCTGGATCGCGGGGCTATAATTTCTCGCCGGTTCTGCCCCTATTAGCCAATGACTACGCCGTTGCGCCTTGTTTTTCTTGGATCGGATGCGATTGCGCGGCCCTTGCTCGATTGGCTCGTATCCGAAGTGGGTCGCGCGCAAGTCGAAATCGTCGGCGTGTTCACGCAACCTGATCGTCCGGTTGGGCGTGGACAAAAAATCACTGCCAACGAGATCAAAACCTGGGCACTCGCCCGCGGCTTGCCGGTTTTCCAACCCGAGAAAATTACCGACGAAGTCCGCGCGCAATTGGCCGCGCTTGCGCCCGATGTTTCGCTGGTGATGGCGTATGGGCATATTTTGCGTGATACTTTCATTGCGACGCCGAGGCTCGGCACCTTGAATTTGCACACTTCGCTACTTCCGCAGTTTCGCGGCGCTTCTCCCATTCAGACCGCTATAGCAAGTGGTGAGCGCCAGACAGGTGTAACGTTGATGCGGATCGTGCGTGAACTCGACGCGGGACCGCTTGCGGATGTTGAGCGCGTTAAGATCGAACCGCTCGACACGGCGCTCGATATCGAGGCAAAACTTGCAGCCGCCTGCGTGCTGCTGGTGGCCCGCACCTTACCACGACTTGCGGCTAGCGCGCTAAATTTTAGTGCTCAGGATCACTCGAGTGCCACTTTTTGTCGCCGCCTAGAAAAAGGTGACGGAGCCCTTGATTTCGTCGCTCCCGCTGCCGAGCTCGCGGCTCGGATCAACGGTCTTTTTCCATGGCCGACTTGCGGCACTGAACTCAACGGCCAGTCCGTTAAACTAGGTCTCGCGGATGTTGCTCCGCTTTCAGACGCCGCGCTTACCTCCTCGCCTGCACCTCAATCATCCTTAGTCGCCCCCGGTACCGTGCTGGGTGTTGATGCGCACGGATTACTTGTCGCCACAGGCGCGGGAGTGCTTCGCCTGCGTCGCCTTCAACGCCCCGGCGGTCGCATGTTGCCTGCCGCCGAATTTTTGCGCGGATTTCCCGTAGCGAGCGGGACGCAAATCGCCTCCATGCCCATGCCAGCGCTTTGTGGCCCGAGTCCCTTTCCGCCTCGCTAGGAGAGCGTGCACAACCCGCTTGTTTTCCGTCCCCGCTCTTTCCAAGCTGTTTTTATGTCAAAACGTTTTTGGCTGCGCGAAGATATCCGTGGCCTCACCCAGCGCGTCGGTGAACTTTCTCTTCGTATCGAACAGCTCGAACGTGAAAATGGCGAACTTCACGCCAAAAGCCGATCCGCCGATAAAAATTACGTCTCGTTGGTCCAGCTTAACGAAGCCGTCGCCGACCTTAATCGCGTCGTGAAATCAGCCGTAGCGACTTCCAAAACCGAGACGCTCCAGCATGTGGCCACGCAGATGGAAAAACTGGCGAAGCAGACGAACTCGGCACTCGATGCTCTAGCCAAAAATCAAGCTGCTCGTCCTGCTGTTAATTCGAGCTTCACGGAAGATTATCCCAAGGAGGGCGTCAGCTATACCGTGCAAAAAGGTGATACCCTCGCTGTGATCGCCAAAAAAACCGGCGCCAAGCAACAGGACATCATCAACGCCAATAAAATTTCCGATCCCGCTCGCATCATGCTTGGGCAAACCTTGTTCATTCCCGTCTCCGCTAAATAAAAATCATTATGGCTGCTGCTCCCAAATCACGTCTCGGTCGCGGTCTTGGCGGCCTTATCGCCGCCGCTAAACCGGCTGCCTCCACTCCGACGCCTTCGTCTGCGCCGGCTGCGCCAGTCTCCGCCCCGAGTGTCGCGCCTAGTGGTGCCCCGGGCTATTTGGAAATTGCGACGCATCTGATCGTCCCCAGCCCGTACCAAGCTCGCCGTGAGATTCCCGCCGAGCAACTCAAGGAACTTGCTGAGAGCATCCGCGCCGAGGGGCTGTTGCAACCCATCGTCGTACGAAAACTAGCAGATAAATATGAACTCATCGCTGGCGAGCGACGCTGGCGCGCGTTCCAACAGCTCAAGATTAAAGTCATCCCGGCTCGACTTGTCGAAGCTAGCAATGCTTCCGCGGCTGCCCTCGGCTTGATCGAAAATTTGCAGCGTGAAGGCCTCAACCCAATCGAAGAAGCTCACGGTTACGCCAGTTTGATTCGCGATTTCGATCTCACGCAGGAAACCGCCGCCGAGCGAGTGGGGAAGGGGCGAGCCTCGGTCGCCAATTCGTTGCGCTTGCTTGCGCTCGATGCTGACATCCAGGGCTACATCGCCAAAAACATCCTGAGCGTTGGCCACGCCAAAGTACTTCTCGGCATCGAGGAGGCCGCTCAACGCACCCTCTGCGCTCGACGAGTCATTGAGGAAGGGCTCAGCGTGCGCGCTACTGAGAAGCTCGTCCTAACCGCCAAAGCCTCCGCCGGCGCCAAACCCGCCAGCGCCCACGCCCGCAAAATCCCGGCTCAAGACGCCGCCGCAGTTGCCGGCATTGAGAAGAAGCTCACCTCGCACCTCGGCGCGCGTGTGGCCGTTCTGCACACCCCGAAAAAGGGCCGCATCGTGATTGAGTACCGCGGTAATGACGATCTCCAGCGCCTTTTGGAAAAACTCGGCGTCGAATCCTGAATTTTCCGGCCAGCAAGCTTCGCGGCGGCTGGCCAATCCCGCCATTGACAAAATCCGCTGCGCCCGGATTCTTTGACCCTTTTCCATGAGCATCGTCCTCGGTATACTCACTTTCGCCCTCATCGTTTTGTCGTTGTTTCTCGTGCTGATCGTCTTGGCGCAAAAAGCCAAGTCCGACGGCGGCGTGGGCGCTGCGATGGGCGGTGGTATGACGGAAGCCGCTTTCGGCGCCGACACCAGCAACGTCCTTTCTAAGGCCACGATCTACGCAGCGATTGCGTTTTTCGTCATCGCTTTCTCCCTTTATCTGGGCCGCATCTACGAGCGCAAGCACGCCACGGCTGCTGCCAGCAACGCTTTGCCCACGATTGCGGTGCCCGCGGCACCCGCACCCGCACCAACCAGCGCTCCGATCTCTGCTCCCGTTCCGGCCGCTGCGGCCAAGACGCCGGCTCCCGAAGCCGCTAAGAAA
>RGAX01000190.1 GCA_009919985.1 Opitutaceae bacterium | reverse complement strand
CCAAATCACGGCTACGCCCGTCCTACAACCCCTCGCAACCACGCCGACCGGCCTGGACGAGAAAATCGCCGCCACCCTCGCCGCCCTCGACGCCAAAATTGCCACGCTCTCCACCAGCGTTGTCGCCCCGACCGCCCCCGCCTCTGGCGAAACCAACGAAACGCGTCGCCCGCGCAAAGTCCGCCGCGAGGAAGCGGCCGTCGAACCGGTATCCGCTCCGGCCGTACTTGAATCGCCAGCCGAACCTGTCGCCACGCCCCCCGCTCCGGCCGAGCCGGCGCCTGCTCCCGTCCAAGAATTCACCGCTTCAGTATCCGAGCCGACTGCGGAACCCACGCCCGCTAATGTCTTAGAACTCACCGAACCCGCGCCGACGCCCGCGAACCTTACGCTCGAAATCATTCCCGCACCCGCCGCCACCGAAACTCCCGCGCCCGAAGCGGCGCCGAGCCCGACCAGCGAACCCGCGCAGGCGCAGGCGCCCGTGATCGAAAATCAGGCCGTCGAGGCGCCCAAAACTCCCCGCAAACGGGCGCCCAAAAAACTTCCCACGCCCGCCAACGAAGCTGCCTCGGCCTCGACCCCCGAGGTCGCGCCCGCGCCTGTCGTAACGCCAAGCCCCGTTGAAACCACCACGCTAGCGGAACCCGAACCCGTAGCGGCGGAACCCGCTCCTTCGACCCCCGAGCCTAAACCCGCCCCGGCGCCGGCCGCTCCGCCCGCGGTGGATGAATTCGTCCAATTTGCCCCGGACGAACTCGCCGCGTCTTCGTCGGCCGCCGAATTCAAACTGCACAGCCCCGACGCGACCGTCTCCTCTGTGACCGCGGATGGCGCCACGCGTCTGCTCGCCACGGCTTATATCGGTATCGGCAACCGTCTCTTCATCCGCGGCGAAGGCCCAGGCCTGTCTTGGGAAAAAGGCGTCCCGCTTGGTTTTGTCTCCATCGGAAAATGGCGTTGGGAAACCACCGAAACCGCCGCGACCGTGACGTTTAAACTCTACAAAAATGATACCGTCGAATGCACGACGCTCGGTGAGCAATCCATCGCGCCCGGCCACCTCACGGAAGTCACCGCGACGTTCTGATTAGAGGTGCGGCGAGCACGTTAAGCCGCGCCAGCAGGTGGATTTTTTTAGTAATGCGGCGGGCGCTCGTCCTTGAGGTCGCCGCCTTCGTCGCGTCCGGCACTGGAGCCGCTCTCACTCGCGCGTTCGCGCAGCATCCGCAGTTCGGCCCGCAAGCGCACAACCGCATCGCCCAGCTCGAGCATGACTTTATCTTGCGCGGTCACGTGGCGCTCGAGGTAGGCGACTTTTTCTTCAAGCCGCACGATGCGTTCGTCATTCATACGCGTAACCCGTGGCGCATTTTTAGCCTCGGGCAATGCGCAAAAATTCTGGACGAGCGTTAACCTCCCAAAACCCGCCGTAATTGCTCTGGCTGCACCACGGGCAACTGACAGGTAAAATCCTCGCATACGTAAGCTGCGGCCCGGCCCGCCAAAGGCCCCATCGGCGCCGTCCATACCAACGCTGGGTCCGCTCGTACCAGGGTGCGACGCGGCCCGAATTTTTCATGCGCCACCGCCGCTAAAGCCCGAAAATCTTCCGCTCCTGGATCGCCCGCGAGCACCACGTGACGCGGTGGTAAAAATGCCAACTCTAGCGCGCACAACAACTGCGGCAAACCCTGGGGCACGCGGCTCCATTGCGTTTGCAACGCCGCTACTGTAGCAACCCCGCGCCGGCGATAATTGGCCTGCGCTGACTCATCGCCGAGCAACGCCCCCAAACGAAAAAGATTCATCGCTGCGACCGAACTCGGGGCTGGCTCAGCGCCGTCGTAATCTTCCTTGAGCCGCACGACAATATCAGGCGCACCCGCCGCCGAGTTAAAATAACCGCCCTCTGCTTCGTCCCAAAACAAGCGATCCATCGTCGTCTGTAATCGTTCCGCCCAACGCAACCAGCGCAGCTCGAACGTCGCCTCATACAAATCGAGTAGCCCTTGCACAAAGCAGGCGTAATCTTCCGCAAAGCCCTCGCTCGCCGCCCGCGACCCGCGCCAGGAGCGGTATAACACCCCGCGCGTTTCATCATAGAGTTCGCGAGCGACAAATTCCGCCGCACCACGCGCCGCCGCGAGACAACGTTCATCGCCGAGCACCTGCGCTCCGCGCGCCAACGCCGAGATCATGAGCCCGTTCCAGGCCGTGATGACTTTGTCATCCAACAACGGCCGCGGGCGGGCAGCGCGCGCCGCTTTCACTTTTGCAAGAGCCGTCCTCAAGCGTTCGCTCGCTTGCTCGGTCGTGAGTCCCGCCGCCCGCGCCGATTCCGCTAAGGGTCGCACTTGTTGGAGAATATTTTTTCCCGTGAACTCTCCCTGCGGATCAAGTTGCGAGGGGACATTTCCCTCAAGCTGCACGCCAAAATGTGCACCAAAAAAATCTGCGTCGGCGCCTAATACCTCGCGCAATTCCGCCTGCGTCCACACGTAAAAAGCCCCTTCGGCGTGCGCTCCGTCCGTCGCTCCAGGCACCGTGCTATCGGCATCTTCCGCTGAGTAAAATCCTCCGTGCGGGCCCGTGAGTTGCTCCGCGACGTAGTCAAAAATATCCCGCGCGATCCATGCGTAACGCTCATCGCTGCTGGCCTGCTTCATTTCGAGCGCGTTAAGCGCGATCTGCGCTTGGTCATAAAGCATTTTCTCAAAATGCGGCACGAACCACGCATCATCCACGGAGTAACGATGAAAGCCGCCGCCAACATGATCGTGAATCCCGCCCTGGGCCATCCGCCGCAGTGTGTGGCCCGCCATATCGGTCGCCGCTCGGCCCAACTCTGAGGCGACGCCTTGCTGCGCGGCGCAGCGAAACAAAAAGGTGAGGTTACTCGCGCGCGGAAATTTCGGTGCGCCACCAAACCCGCCGTGCGTAGGATCAAACGCGTCGTAATAATACTGGAAGCCCTTTTCAAACGCCGCCCCCGCGGCCTCGGACAATTCCACCGCGGGCTCGACTGCATCGGAAGCGGCTTCGCCCGCACCCCGGTTGCGCAGGGCCCCGAGTACGCGCTCACTTTCGGACACGAGTTTATCGCGCTCATTTTTCCAGCCGCCCACAATTGCGCGTAAAATCGAGGTAAAGCCCGGACGTCCTTGACGATCCTGGGGCGGAAAATACGTGCCACCGAAAAACGGTTTTAACTCCGGGGTAAGCCACGCCGAGAGCGGCCAACCGCCGTGGCCGGTGAGCGCCTGCACATAGGCCATGTAAACCTTGTCCACGTCGGGCCGTTCTTCACGGTCCACTTTAATCGCAATAAAATGCTCGTTGAGCAGAGCGGCCACCGCTTCGTCTTCGAACGATTCGTGTGCCATCACATGACACCAATGGCACGTCGCGTAACCAATGCTTAAGAAAATCGGTTTTTCTTCGGCACGCGCACGGGCGAATGCGGCCTGACCCCACGGTAACCATTGGACCGGGTTCTCGGCGTGTTGCAGGAGGTAGGGTGACTTTTCGTGGGCGAGCGCGTTGGGCATGCGGGCAAAGACTCCACGAAACTGGGCCGCGACACGAAAACAAAAAAGGAGCGCCGTTTGGGCGCTCCTTTGGGTTAGGAATCTGGTGTAAAATATAAACGCTGAGGCGACTTACTTACCCAGGACCCAGTTGAAGATCAACGGCGCGACGATGGTCGCATCGCTCTCGACGATGAATTTCGGCGTCGAGCCGGCGAGTTTACCCCAGGTGATTTTCTCGTTAGGGACAGCACCGGAATAGCTGCCGTAGCTCGTGGTTGAATCGCTGATTTGCGCAAAGTAACCCCAGAGCGGCACGCCGTCGCGGCCGAGGTCTTGGTGCAGCATTGGCACGACGCAGATCGGGAAATCACCCGCGATACCGCCGCCAATTTGGAAGAAGCCGATCGAGCCTTCGCGGTTCTTCATGAGTTTCGCGGTCTTGGTGTACCACTCGGCGAGCCAGGTCATGTATTCGATGCCGGTGCGCACGGTGTGAACGTTTTTAATTTCGCCGGTGACAACGCGGCCAGCGTACATGTTGCCGAGCGTGGCATCTTCCCAGCCAGGGACGATGATCGGGAGGTTTTTCTCGCAGGCGGCGAGCATCCAGGAATTTTTTGGATCAATCTGGTAGCTCTTCTTCAACTTACCGCCGCGCAAAATTTTATACATGAATTCGTGCGGGAAATAGCGTTCGCCGGCTTGGTCAGCCTTGGTCCATTCATCGGCGACGACGGCCTCGATGCGGCGCATGGCTTCCATCTCGGGGATGCAGGTGTCGGTCACGCGGTTCATGTGGCGCTTAACAAGCTTCACTTCGTCCTCGGCCGTGAGGTGGCGGTAGTTTGGCACGCGCTCGTAGTAGTCGTGAGCGACCAGGTTAAAAATGTCTTCCTCAAGATTCGCGCCGGTGCAAACGATGGCGTGGACCTTGTCCTTACGAATCATTTCAGCGAGCGAGATGCCGAGTTCGGCGGTGGACATCGCACCGGCGAGGGTGACGAGCATCTTGCCGCCGGCTTTAAGGTGAGTCTCGTAACCCTTGGCAGTGTCGAGAAGCGCGGCCGCGTTAAAGTGGCGGTAATTCTGCGCGATAAATTGGGAAACCGGACCTTTCTTGGCCGCGAGGGCGGCGTTGATGTCTTCCGGGCGTTTGGTCTGACGTTTAGCTTTCATAAAATGTGCATCGAGAAATAGCCGGGCGATGAAACGCAACGCCATGAAAAAATCTTCGCATAAGCGCCCACCTTCCGTTCACGTGACGCCCCGCTGATGCTCGCCTCCTTCCTTGCCGCCTCATTTTTCGCGCTCAACGCCACCTGTGCGAGCCATAGCGTGCGGGCCAGTGGCTCAGCTCGAGCCAACCTTGGGCGACTCGTCGTCGCGGCGGCCGCACTGGGTCTTTTTGCGCACACCCTCGGGCATGGTTTTACAAGTGTGAGCGTCGGCTGGTTTTTTCTGAGTGGGTTGATCGGTATGGGTTTGGGTGATCTGGGAGTTTATGGCGCGCTACCGTTTCTGGGTTCACGGCTGACGGTGTTAATGACGCAATGTCTGGCCGCGCCCATCGCCGCCCTCGGCGAATGGCTCTGGCTTGATACTCGCCTTACCAGCGCGCAATTGCTATGGGGCGTCGTGGTGCTGGCCGGCGTGATCGTGGCGTTGCTGCCGAGCCGCGAGCACCCACCGCGCGTGCCGCTTAAGCCCATTGGATTTCTTTTTGGCCTGCTCGCGGCCGCCGGCCAAGGACTGGGCGCCCTCGTCAGCCGCAAAGGCGGACTTGTAGCCGACGCCGCCGGTGAACTTTCGCACAACGCAACCTTCGGCCTGAACGCCGCGTACCATCGCATCCTCGCCGGCCTCGTAT
>RGAX01000189.1 GCA_009919985.1 Opitutaceae bacterium | reverse complement strand
GAGTTTGGGCGGGCCATGCTGGGCAACCTTCCAAGGATCGGTGCCGCGTTCCCCGGAGCCGTGGAGAAAAAGGATCACCGGCCACGTCTGCGCGGAAGTGGGATCATAACCGTCGGGCAACGAGAGGAGATAATCGTAGCGGACCGTCTTGGTGGTCGTTTTTTCAAACGTGGCGACGGTCTGATGTTCGGCGGCGCCAGCAAAACCGGCGACGGCGAGAACCAGGAGGACCAACTTCAGCCGAGGTGGGGTTATTTTCATCGGAAAGCAGGGGCGCGCCCGGCGCAGCGGAGGGCGCGGTCAGGGCAACCAGGGAAATTTGCGGGCGTTAGGTTTACGTTTCTCGCGTTGGGCGGAGTGAAATTCCTTCGCTTCGTCGCTCATATAATAAAGCAGCGTAGCGTTGCCGGCGAGTTCTTGGATGCCGGCTTGGCCGTCGAGCTCGGCGTTGAAGGCACTCTTGAGTAAACGGATCGCCAGGGGGCTGTGGCCGAGAATTTCCTTGGCCCATTTTACGCCTTCGGCCTCGAGTTGGGCGACGGGGACGACGGTGTTGACGAGGCCCATCTCGAGTGCCTGCGCGGCGTCGTATTGGCGGCAGAGGTACCAGATTTCACGCGCTTTCTTTTGGCCGACGATGCGCGCTAGATAACTGGAGCCAAAACCGCCGTCGAAGCTGCCCATGCGTGGGCCGACTTGACCGAAGATGCCGTTGTCGGCGGCGATGGTGAGGTCGCAGACAAGGTGCAGCACATGGCCGCCACCGATGGCGTAACCGGCCACGAGGGCGATCACGACCTTGGGCATGGAGCGGATGAGTTTTTGGAGGTCGAGGACGTTGAGGCGGGGGACGCCATCGCCGCCGACGTAGCCAGCATGGCCACGCACGCTTTGGTCGCCACCGGCGCAGAAGGCGTATTTGCCGTCGGTGTGCGGGCCAGCACCGGTGAGCAGTACGACGCCGACGCTCGGGTCTTCGCGCGCATCGATAAACGCCTCATACATTTGCATGATCGTCTCGGGGCGAAACGCGTTGCGCTTCTCCGGGCGGTTGATCGTGACCTTGGCGATGCCATCGGCCTTCTCGTAGCGGATATCGGTGAAAGTTTTGACCTGCTGCCAAACAAGACTCATGTGCGCAACTTAGCCGCAGACGGGCGTTTGTCGAGTTTGCGTCCACCCGGAAACGCAAAAGCAAGCAACATTCGCATCGTGAGCTAAAACAGCTTGGAGTCACCCCTCGCTGGGCCCATCTTAGACCTCGTCAATGAGCACTCCCGCGCCTGCGTCCCTCAGTAACACGGCCAAAGCCGGTCTCTCGCTCGGCGCCTTGGGGGTCGTCTTCGGCGACATCGGTACCAGCCCGCTGTATACCATGCGCGAGTGTATCGCGCACCTGCCCCCCGTCGATCAGACCGCCGGAGTGCTGGGGGTGCTTTCTCTAATCTTTTGGTCGCTCGTGCTCATCGTGAGCGTGAAATACCTCTGGTTTGTCATGCGGGCCGACAACCACGGCGAAGGCGGTATTTTCGCCCTGTTGGCGCTGATTCACGCCGGTAGGGGCAAAACTTCCGAAGGCACCACCGCAGCCAAGCGCGGCCTCGGCCCGGTGATGATCATGATCTTGATCGGCGCGGCTCTACTTTATGGCGACGGCATCATCACGCCGGCCATTTCCGTCTTGGGCGCGGCAGAAGGTCTAAAGGCCGTCAATCCCGCCTTTGAGAAATACGTCGTACCCATCGCCTGTGTGATTTTGGCCCTACTCTTTTGGTTTCAGAAAAACGGCACGCAACGCATCGGACGTATCTTTGGACCTGTAATGTTGGTCTGGTTTGTAACGCTGGCAGCCTTAGGTCTGTGGCATCTCGTCCAATACCCAGTAGTGCTACGCGCGCTCAACCCCTACTACGGCTTGGCGTTGCTCAACCATTCGCCCGCCCAAGTCGGCGCGTTGCTGGGTGCGATCGTGCTGGCTATTACTGGAGCCGAAGCCCTGTACGCCGACATGGGTCACTTTGGCCGCCGCTACATCGCGATCGCCTGGTACGGCGTCGCTTTTCCCGGGCTCGCGTTGAACTACTTTGGCCAAGGTGCATTCATCCTTACCCATCCCGGCGTCACGGAAAACCCATTTTTCGCCATGGCTCCGGCTGGCTTTATCCGCGCCGGGCTCACGGGGCTCTCCATCGTAGCTGCGGTCATTGCCAGCCAAGCCCTGATCTCGGGCGCTTATTCACTCACGCGTCAGGCGATCCAGCTCGGTTACTTCCCCCGCCTGAAAATCACCTACACCAACGCTGAGCACTCAGGCCAAATCTACGTCCCCTTTGTCAACGCCCTCCTTGCCATCGGCGCCATTCTCACGGTGATCAATTTCGGCTCTTCCGATCGACTTGCCTCCGCTTACGGCATCGCGGTCACAGGCACGATGGGTATTACGACGATCGCCTTTTATCTCGTAGCCAAGCGCTCGCTTAACTGGCCCAACGCCATCGCCCTGCCCATCTGCGCGGTTTTCCTCGTCATCGACTTAGCCTTGTTTGCCTCCAACGCCCATAAGCTCGCCGACGGCGGTTGGTTCCCGCTGGCCATCGGCGCGGTGCTACTCGCCGTCATGCACACGTGGAAAATCGGCCGCGAAGAAATCTTCCGACGCGTCTACGGCAATAACGTCACGGAAGCCGAACTCACCAGCATCGCCCGCAGTCACCACATCACCCGTGTGGCCGGTGGCGCGGTGTTTATGGTCGGTTCGCCGCTCGGCACACCGATCGCTCTGCTCCATCACGTCAAATCCAACCGCTGCCTCCACAAAACCGTCGTCCTTCTGAGTATCGCCACCGAAGACGTGCCGACGGTTGCGAGCAAAGACCAACTCACCTTGCGCGATATCGGGGAAGGCGTGTGGCGTGCCGTCGGTCGCTACGGTTACATGCAATCACCCGACGTCGCCGAGCTGATGGAGAAAATCAAAGCCGCCGGCGTCCCGATCAATCCGCAGGGTGCCACGTTCTTCTTTAATCGCGAGATGATCATCACTGGCGGCAGCGCCCGCATGTGGGAGTGGCAGAAAAATCTATACGCACTCCTCAGTCGCAACGCGCGCCCGGCCAAAGATTATTACCGGATCACGCCTTCGCAGATCATCGAGATCGGCTTGCCGCTCCAATTATAACGCCGGAGCGACCCAGCGCCGCTACCTCAAAGTTCCGCCGCCAGATCGGCAAACAACTGCTTGCGCGTGGCTGCGTCCATCTTGCGGTCCGTGACAACCTCGAGCACCTGCACGCCGTTGGCCGGGAGGTGTTCGAGATGCGTCCCGAGCTGTTCCCAATCACCCACCGCCACGTGTTCGATGCCGTAAGCCGCGCATAATTTCGCAAAATCGACTTTCTGGGGCGTCGCAAAAAACTCCTCAAACGGCGGATTAAATTGCGCCACCGGCAGGTGTTCAAAAATGCCGCCACCGGCGTTGTTGATGAGTACGATCGTGAGGCTGCCGCGAAACTTCGGCGCGATGAGCCAGCCGTTCGTATCGTGCAACAGCGCCAAATCACCCGTGAGCAACACCGTCGGCGTCTCTGCCGCGTGCGCCACGCCCAAGGCCGTGGAAAGCGTACCGTCGATGCCGTTCGCCCCGCGATTAGCCATCGGGCGGATGTGCTGATCGGTGGCGGGCCAGAAATATTCCATATCGCGCACAGGCATCGAATTCGCAATGCACAGCGTCGTGTCAGGCGGAAGGTGTTGCGCGAGCAGAGCGGTCACGCGACCTTCAAATAAACCATTCGCCTGCGTGATGCGATCGTCCAAGGCCACGCGCATGCGGTGCTCGTAGCCGGCCCACATTTGTTCGTAGCCGTTAGGATCGTTCGCCACGGGTAACTCCGCTGCGAGCGCCGCGAGTGACACCGGTAGATGCACAGTGCGGCCGTGCAACGCATCGCGGTTATCGAGGCGACGCGTCACCATCCAAATAGGCGCAGCGCTTTCCTCGATCCAAGCCCGGAGCACTTTGCTCGTCGGCCAATTGCCTAAGCAGATAACCACTTCCGGTTTGAGCCGCTCGGACGCATTGGGATTGCGCAAGATCGTATCGTACGTCGTCACAAGATGCGGCACGGTACCAGCGTAATTGCGTAGCGGAGAAAGTCCGTCTGCGAGCACGGGCCAACCGAGTTTCTGCGCGATCTCACCGACCATCGCTGCGTGTGACGCCGGGTCGCCCGGCTGCGCTGGCCCCGCAACGATCACGCCATGCACGTCGCAGGAAAAGGTCGGGATCGTGGCCAGTATTGTCGTCGAAAGCGGTGGCTCCACGTGCTGGAAAAAGAGCGACCAATCAATCGTCGATGCAATCGATGAGGCCAACCCGCCATCCTCCGTGGGCGCGAGGGGATCACGGAAAGGCGCATTGAGATGTACGGGGCCGGCCACGGGTTGCAGGGCGCGTTCCACGGCGTGCATCGTCGTCTGACGCAGGTAACGCAGCCGAGGCTCCGTCGCCTCGGGCAACGCGAGTTCGTGGAAAAAATTCACGAAATCCCCGAAAAGCTTAAGTTGATCGATCGTCTGACCCGAGGCGCAGGCGCGCAGCTCCGGTGGACGATCTGCGGTGATGACGATGAGCGGCACCGCCGATTCCCGGGCCTCAATCACCGCGGGCAAGTAGTTGGCCCCCGCCGTGCCGCTCGTACAGAGCAACACCACGGGTTCACCTTGTTGCTTCGCGAGGCCCAGCGCAAAAAAAGCCGCGGAGCGTTCGTCGAGTACCGGAATGGCTTCAATGCCCGCGTGCTGCGCGAGCGCAATCGTGAGCGGAGTCGAGCGCGAGCCCGGCGAAATGACGGCGCGACGCACGCCGCAGCGCGAGAGCGTCTCGACGCAGACGCTGGCCCAAAGGGTGTTGAGATTACGGGAGTCAATATCGATGGAGTGCATTAGGTGCGCAGGGCTTCGAGCATAGCCTTAAATTTAAGTTCCGTTTCGGCAAATTCCTTCTCGGGCATCGATCCGGCCACGATCCCGGCTCCCGCATACACGCGCGCCGTCGCACCGTCCACAAGCGCTGAGCGCAAGCCGACGAAAAACTCCCCGCCGCCCCGCGCGTTGACCCAGCCCAAAGCCCCAGCGTAAAGCCCACGCGGAAAACCTTCGAGTCCGCGAATACCCGCCACCGCCGCAGCCAAAGGTGCACCACCGACTGCCGGCGTCGGATGCAAGGCCGCGAGCGCCGTGAGCAGACGTACATTTTCTGGCAAAGCCGCACGCACGGGCGTGTGCAGGTGTTGGACATTCGCCAAGCGCCGAAGCCCCGGCTGCGCCTCGAACTCCGGCTTCAATCCCAACTGTGCGAGCCGCCCACTGATCGCCGCCACGACGTGCTCGTGTTCGCGCCGGTCTTTTTCGCTGCGCAAAAGGGTTGTC
>RGAX01000188.1 GCA_009919985.1 Opitutaceae bacterium | reverse complement strand
CGGTTGGATCTCGTCACGGATTCCGGTTCTTAAACACCCTAAATTTTTACCCCATGGAAACTCCCGCACCGAAAATCCCTAACGTCTGGCGCTGGATTCCCTCACTGTATTTTTGCCAAGGTATTCCTTACGTCGTCGTGATGACGCTAGCCGTCGTCATGTATAAGAACCTGAAGGTTTCTAACACCGACATCGCGCTTTACACGAGCTGGCTGTACTTACCGTGGGTCATTAAGCCGCTGTGGTCGCCGCTGGTGGAGCTGTTTCGCACGAAGCGTTTTTGGATCGTCTCGTTACAGATCGGTATCGGCGGAGCCCTCGCGGCTGTGGCTTTGACCTTGCCTGGGCCGGCGTATTTCCAGGCCTCGTTGGCGGTGTTTTGGTTGTTAGCATTTAGCTCCGCGACCCACGACATTGCGGCGGACGGATTTTATCTACTCGCGATGCCGCCGCATCGCCAAGCGGCGTTTGTCGGGGTGCGTAGCACGTTTTACCGGATGGCGACTCTTTCGGGTCAGGGTGGACTCGTATATTTGGCAGGTTATCTGTCGCAGACCCTGGGGAGTTTCACGCAGGCGTGGTCGATAGTGTTTCTGGTGCTTGCGGTTTTTTTTGTATCCGCGGGCCTGTATCATTTTTTTGTGCTGCCCAAGCCGGCGGCGGATCGTGCGGCCCCGCGCACGGGCCAACTGTGGGGTGATTTTGCCCGCGTGTTTGTTTTGTTTTTCAAAAAACCCGGGATCGGGGCGGCGCTGGGATTTTTGCTGCTCTACCGCTTTGCGGAATCGCAGGCGCTGAAACTCGTCACGCCATTCCTGCTGGATGGTCGCGATGTGGGCGGGTTGGGATTGACGACGCAACAAGTGGGACTTGTTTACGGTACGGTCGGCGTAGCGGCGCTCACCACCGGCGGAATTTTGGGCGGCTGGATCATTTCGGTTTACGGTCTTAAGCGCCTGCTTTGGCCCATGATTTTGGCGATGAACTTGCCCAACCTGGTTTTTATCTACCTCGCGCTCGTCCAACCAAGCAGCGTCGTTTTGATTAGCAGCCTTCTCGCGGTGGAACAGTTTGGTTATGGCTTCGGGTTCGCGGCCTATATGCTTTATATGATCATGATTGCGCGCGGAGAAAATCAGACTGCGCACTACGCGATTTGCACCGGCTTTATGGCGCTCGGCATGATGTTGCCGGGAATGGCCGCTGGCTGGATTCAGGATCAGCTCGGTTATTTAAAATTTTTTACCTGGGTCTTGGTCGCGACGATCCCATCGTTCGCGGCGACGGCATTGATCAAGATCGAGCCCACGTTTGGCAAAAAGACACCTTAACCTCTGCAAGTTTAAACGTTCCTGTGTACCGTCACCCTTTTGGAGGTGGGCGGTTTTCCGTTTATATGAAATCGTCGCTGCTGTTAGCCTTAAAACTCATACCCTCGTTTATATTCAGCGTCGGCTTAGGCCTCGCCGCGGAGGTGCCACAGTTTCAACCCGTCGTCGTGAAGGGATTGCGTTGCGAGTATTTGAGTGAACCCGAAGGAATTGATGTGCGGTTGCCGCGTCTTTCTTGGCGTTTGGAGTCCGAGCGGCGCGGGATCGCTCAAATTGCGGCCCAGATCCGCGTGGCTTCGAACTCGCAAAAGCTCACGCGCGGCGAAGCGGACCTCTGGGATAGTGGGCGTGTGGATGGAGCAATATCAAATCAAGTAGTTTACGCGGGACGAAACTTGGTTTCCAGGACGGAGTGTTTCTGGCAGGTGCGGATTTGGGATGAACAGAATCAAGTCTCCACGTGGAGTCCTGTCGCGCGTTGGACAATGGGTTTGTTGCAACCCTCAGATTGGACGGCGGCTTGGATCGCGCAGCGCGATCATGAGCCACTGCACACGGATCGCGCGAAATTATATCTGCCTTCGCCGCGTCATTTCCGAAAAGAATTTGCGGCGCAAAAAACGGTGCAACGCGCGGTTGTCCACGCCTCAGCGCTCGGGCTCTATGACCTTTATTGTAATGGCCAGCGGGTGGGTGATGCCTTTTTTCAGCCGGGCTGGTCGGATTATTTGCAGCGCGCTTATTATCGATCGCATGATGTGACGGCGTTGCTGCGTAGCGGTGCTTCCAATGTACTCGGTGCGGTTGTGGCCGATGGTTGGTATGCCGGCTACGTCGGCTACGGACTTCTCGTCGGTTACGGTCCAAATAAAGTCGGGCGATATTTTTACGGCAAGACACCCGCGCTTCGGGTCCAGTTGGAAATCGATTACACGGACGGCACCCGCGAAACTCTCGGCACCGATACCACGTGGCTCGTCACAGATCGTGGGCCTACGCGTGAAGCGCGGTTGCATTAAATGGTGCCAAAAATGCAGGCTTACTCTGCGCCGCCAATTCGTGTGACTCAAGAAATACCGGCTAAGCGCCTGAGCGAACCAACTCCGGGAGTTTATCTTTTCGATCTCGGGCAAAATTTTGCCGGGATCGTGCGGCTCAAAATCAAAGGTGCCGCGGGCACACAGGTGCGCTTGCGTTACGGTGAGATGTTGCATCCCGATGGGCGGCTCATGACGGAAAATCTCCGTAAGGCGCGCGCGACAGATTTTTATACACTACGTGGAGACTTGGGAGGCGAGACGTGGTCGCCACGGTTTACCTACCATGGGTTTCAATACGTTGAACTCACGGGCCTCGCGGAGCGGCCCGCGCTTGATACTATCACCGGTCTTGTCCTGCACAATGATACGCCACTCGCCGGTAGTTTTGAATGCAGTGATCCGGTGCTCACGCAGTTTGGAAAAAATGCCCAATGGACCCAGCGCGCCAATTTTGTGGAAATCCCTACCGACTGCCCACAGCGCGACGAGCGTCTCGGCTGGATGGGTGACGCGCAGGCTTACATCCGCACAGCGACGTTTAATGCCGACGTCGCCGCATTTTTTACCAAATGGAGCGACGATGTCGTCGAGGCGCAGCGCAGCTTTGGTGCTTATCCCGATTACGCGCCTTATCCGATGGCGCACGGTTCAGCGGCAAAAAATTTCGGCACGGGCTGGACGGACGCAGGGATTATTTGTCCGTGGACGATCTGGAAAACGTACGGCGACACTCGCCTGCTTGAGCGGCATTGGGACTCAATGACTCGTTTTATGGCCTGGCGTCAGGCCAGCACTACGCCCGAGGGGCTCGGTACAAGCCTGGGCAATCCGTGGGGTGATTGGCTTAATGTAAAAGAGACTACGCCTGTAGAATATCTCGACACCTGTTTTAATGCTCTGGATTGCGCGCTGATGGCGGAAATGGCGGACGCCATAGGCCGACCGATCGAGGCAGCGAACTACCGCGCACGCCGAGCCAAGACGCAGGCGGTATTCAACAAAACCTACCGCAAACCCGACGGTACGCTCTTGGTCGATACGCAGACGGCCTACGTGATGGCACTCTGGACTGGGCTGATCCCCGAAGCTGAGCGGCCGAATGTGGCGTCGATACTGGCAGAAAAAATCACCCGTAACGACGTCCGCATGGCGACGGGATTTCTTGGCACGCGTTCCTTGTTGCCGGCCTTGACGGAAAACGGGCAGCACGATCTGGCGACGCGACTATTTCAGAGCCGAAAATTTCCGAGCTGGGGTTACGAAGTCATTAACGGCGCTAACACCGTTTGGGAGCGTTGGGATAGTTATACGACAGAGCACGGATTCGGTGGGGCGAACGGACTACAAAATTCTGCGATGAATAGTTTTAGTCACTACGCGTTTGGCGCGGTGATGGAGTGGGCTTATCGCTCATTGGCCGGCATCGATTCAGATGGAGCCGGATATCGAAAAATTATAATTCGGCCGCGTCCACCGACAGCCGGCAGCAATCCTGATCAGGCGCCAATATTTTGGGTAAAAGCGCATTATGATTCAATTCATGGTCGGATCGCTAGCTCTTGGAAAAACGAACATGGAGTCTTCACGCTCGACGTCACGGTGCCACCGAACACGAGTGCGGCGGTGATTTTACCTCAGGCCACCGTGGAGCGTACCACGGAAAGTGGCGTTGCGCTAAATCAAGCCGCCGGAGTGCGCGTATGCGTTGCCGCGGGAGAGGATTTGCGCGTGGAGGTCGGCGCGGGGACCTATCGTTTTGTTGTAAAGTAAGTCGGCTTCAAGGTGCGGCGGCGATTTTGGCGAGGCCGGCTTGGAGTTCGGATTCGGGGAGCCAGCGGCCGCGGAGCATCACGCCGGCGCGCTGAGCGACATGGGCGATGTCGGTAAGCGGATTGGCGTTAAGCAGGACGAGATCAGCGCGATGGCCGGCGGCGACGAGACCGAAAGTGTCTTTGGTTTTAAAGTAGGCGCCGACGTTTTTTGTAGCAGAGCTTAGCACTTGGTAAGGCGTGAGACCGGCGGCGATATTGGCCTGCATCTCGCGATAAATAGAAAACCCGGGGACGCTGAATTCCTGCGGCGCGTCGGTGCCAAAGAGAATCGTGACGCCGCCATCGGCGAGGGCCTTGAGCACAACCTTGCGATTAGCGGCGATTTGCAGGGCCCGGGGTTTGGAGAATTTTGGATCCGACGTGCGACGTTCGTAGACTGATTTCCAGCGGGCGACTTCCTTGGCGGGCATGTAGCGAAGCTCGGGATAAGCCAAAAGCGCGGCGGAGTCGGCGGCGCCGATGATGGTTTCCCAAAGGGGCATGGTGGGAACGACCCCAGTGCCCGTCTCGCGGGTTAGTTTCACGATCTTCGCAAGCTTGGCGGGATCCACGGGCGCATTCTCAGCGCCGAGGTATTCAATGTAGCCGTCGAGGTGGTCCACGGTTTCTTGGCGGCGCTCGATAGCGTGGACCAGGCCGACGTCGGCGGGGATGTGACCGGCGAAACGGATCCCAACCTCGTCAGCGGTTTTAGCCATGGCATCGTAGACCTCACGTTTCACGCCAGGGTGAACTTTGAGCAGGTCCCAACCTTCGGTTTTTTGTTGGCGGACGCGGGCCTCAGCGGCGACGACAGAAAGCACGGCGTTGGCGCCATTGCCGGTGAAGCTCGGGCCGGCGAGGTACAGCGAAGGGCCGGTGATAGTGCCCGCTTTTACTTGGTCGCGGAGTTCGAGTTGGCCGGGCCAACCGAGCATGCCGCGCACAGTAGTGACGCCATTGGCCACGAAGAGAAAATAAACGTTTTCGATGTAGGCCTGCGACGAGCCCAGGGGTGGGTTGTGCCCGTGCATCTCGCCGAGTCCTGGAATGAGAAACTTGCCTGCTCCGTCGATGCGCTGAGCATCGGCGGCAATTTTGACTGTGGCGGTGGGGCCGACCTGAACGATCCGATCACCCGTTACGAGGACAGTTTGATGGGTGAGGATGCGCTCGGAATTCATTGGGAGAACGGCGACGTCGACAAAAGCGGTGGTGGTAGCGGCGCGGAGTGCGCTGCTAAAAATCAGCGCCGATAAGTATAATAACAGAGATAGCGGAAGCTTCATGGGGTGGGGGTAATGAAAAA
>RGAX01000187.1 GCA_009919985.1 Opitutaceae bacterium | reverse complement strand
CGACCGCACGGATCAACACGCGCAACGTGCCGCTGCCGCCGATCACGAAACCCGGAATCAGCACGTTCTCGCCGGTGCCAACAAAGGCGCGCGCGGAGGCATTGAGGAGCGCAGGCGTGGTCGCGCTGGAGGCATCATAAACTTCGAGTAATACGACCCCACTCGCTGCGTCGGGGGCGGTCACCGGTGCCGTGTAGCCACCCGTGGTCAGCGGGGTGAGTAACGCCGCGTCTTTACTGCTGGGTAAGAGCGCAAAGGCCCCCGCCGCCGTCATCGCCGTCGCGTCGCCGGCTAGCCAGTTATCATTCGCCGCGATGTTAACCACGCCGTTGTTTAACGTGAGACGCGGATCGGCCAGCACTCCGCTTACGCCGAAGCTCGTCAACGTCGGTCCCACCGCGCGGATGAGCATCGTTTTAATGCCACTGCCGCTGAGTACAAAACCCGTGATGGGCGTACCGGCGATACCACCATAAGGAACTCGCGCGGCGATGTTCACCAATCGCGCGGTACCCGTCGTGCCCGGCTCTTCCGCTGTCGCCACCGGACCGCGCACGGCAAAAACGCGGTAGCTGGAGGTCATGAGTTCGTAGCTGATCAAACCCTGCGCGTTGCGGCCGGGACCATTGGCGGCGGGGATGGAATTATTCACGCCGAACTCTACGAGCCACGCGCTGGAAGGCGCGGAGTTGCCGCCGACGCGCAAGGCCGTGGACGACCAATACGCGGTCGCGGGAGCGGTCGACGTAGGGAATAACACTCGGTTAACCGGCGACACGGCGGCAGCGGCGGTCGTCGCCGTAGTGAGGGTGTAATCCAAGAGGGATTGAAGCTCTTTGATGTTGGGTAAGCGCCAATCAGTGTAGCCTGCGAGCGTAAGATTTTCCGCGTAACTGAGGGCACCAGTCCAGGTTGTAGCTGGACCGGGCACCTGCGTCCACATAAGGCCGGTGTCGGCATCGGTAATCGTGCCGTCGAGATTGTTGATGTAATTATGGCCGTTGCCCGGCTTCGCGCCGCGCACGTAGCGCGCGTGGTACCGCAACGTGCCGCCGGCGCCGAGCGTCTCGGATTTAGGTTTTGGGCCCATGCCACCGCAAGCGTTGACGCACCAGATCTTAGTCGCATCCGCGCCGTAGATGTCGCTCGTCCAAAAATACTCAGCCGCTCCGTTGGGATTCACCGGAAAATAGGTGGTGTTCATGGCGGCTGGGTTGCCGTTATTGTGATTCATGATGCTGAACAACTCGGTCGGCGTGGGCAGACGCCAATCCGTGTAGCCACCCGTGCTGACGCTCGCGGCGCGGGTCTCCACTTTCTGCCACATCAAGCCGGTGATTTTATCCGTGACCGTGCCGTCGCCGTTGTCCGTGAAGGAAGGAGCGTTGATCGTGTAATCCGAATCTTCGCCGAAAGTAGCCGTGGCATCGATGGACTGGCCGGTATCGGGCAAATTCAACAAACTGGGCGAACCCATCAGATAGCTCGTAAGGCGATTGTTGCCGTTATTGTACGTGGTGGTCGTAGTTGAGATCGACGGGAGTCGCCAAGTTATAGTGAGGGTCTTGGGGTTGGCATTGCGGTTGATGCGCCAACATTCGTCGTAGTTTACGCCACTGATCGTGACGCGCATGAGATACTGATCGGCTGAAGGCGTGCCGTTGAGCGACTCGACGAGATGACCAGAGGCATCCGTATCGAGCGCCACTGGATTTTTAAAAGCTGTGATGCGAGCGCCTGTGACCGCTTTTGCCGTGTAACCCCCGGTGCCGTCAGCTCGCATCGCCTGAACTTCGGGCTGCCCGTCGACTTGCCCGCCGTAATTAATCACCGTGCCATGAAAGGCCGACGGCAGATAGGGTGCTGCGGGACCGGTCGCATCGCTGCCAATAGCATGGTAATGATATCCGCGACCATCGGCGAGGTCATGACCACCTTCGGCATCCAAAGGGCGACGAGTGCTGCCGTCAGGTTCGTTGTAACCGTAAATAGGATAACCATCTAGGGCCCAGGCAATGGGTTGATCGATGCCCAAGACTGATTGCAGATGCACCGGCGCGATGTGATAATGATAATCATCCGCGAGACCGCAGTGCCCGCCGTAGATATCAAGTTCGCCGATTTCATAGGATACACGACCGGTGTTGTTGCGCGGATTAAAAATGGCGATGCCATCAACGCCTAGGGCAATAGCACCGCGTTGAAAATTACCGGACGAGATGGGAATAGGTGAAGCCGACGGAGTGGGCACGAGCGGCAAGCGCCAGACGTTGGGTTTACCGTAACCGACGGAAGCGGTATCCTTTTCAGGATTCGTCGTCGCGGCGAAATAAGATACCGGCAGCGGAATTTGTTGCTGCCAAGAACTGATCCCGACCATCGGCGTGGGCATGCGCGTCGGATCGGGTACGTTATCAGATTCCACATAAAACGTCGTCGCGTCGTAATAGGAGCGAACCTTAGGTTTAAAGGCACTAAACGAGGACGACATCATGGCGCCGTAGCCCAGCGGAGCTACGGTGGGCTTTAAGCTGGAGGCCGCGACTTGAGGTTGCAGCAAGCGAGCAATTTCAGCGCGTTGCTCAGAGCTGATTGAGTGCGCATGGACCGAAGCTAGGGTCAAAATCTCTAGCAAAAACAAATTCAACCGGATCCATTTGCGCACGGAGCTTACGGTAAAGACCGAGTGATTCATAGACACATGTTAAGCTTCATTCATATATTGAATCAAAACATGCATCGTTGATCCACGCTGCTTTATTCGAGAAATCCAAAAAAATCAGCGCCAAGGCGCCGCGCTCACATCCAAATCAGGCTTGGTGTTCCAACGTGGTTTCCAACCTGGCTTCTCCACTCGCGTGCGAAAAATAACGGTGTTATCCAAATCTAAATCCGCACTCCAAATAAACGCGGCACCCTTGAAATCTGATGCGTAAAACGACTCTTTGGGGTTAACCCGTGACTCAGAAAACTCCGTCGCTTGTGGCCAAGCGTGGTCGTCGAAATCAACCGCCCACCAATTGTCGGGAATTGAAGTATACTCGACTTGCGGGTGCTTGGTGTCGGCGTTAAGTGGACCTTTGAAAAAATTTTTCGCCTTCCACGTTGAGTTGGAAACGGTGCCGTCGCCGAACTTGATGATAAAGCCGCCGTCACCAATGTGATCACCGTATTCGAGCCCCGTTTTCGGGTCTGCGTTGTCCTTAGCCATGACCGCGATCGTCATCGGATACTCGGGTAAAATATCCACGGAAATCACGTTATGCGGCGTAAACGGAATAGAATCTACGGCCGTGAGTCGTCCGTTAATGTAGAGCACGAACCAATTATCAGCATAGACGTTCACTTTAACGGTGTCCGACATCGCCGGTTTGATGAGTCCCTTTTCATCGGGACCACCTTTGCGCCCGGGACCACCGCGTTTTTTACCGCCTGGCGGTGGAACGTCTTGTGCGACAGCCAACACGCTAATAACGATGACCGACGCTATGATGCCGGTCAAAAATTTGAGTAATTTAAGAGGAAATATTGGGAGCATTTTTTAAAATTCAACGTGGCGCCACCGTGTAGCGATGCGTGACCGATCCGGTCTTCCGTGAGTCGTTTTCCGCGCTGTCTGGATACGCTCGAACATATTCAACGAGCGCTTTTTCAGGCGTGACGCTAATTCGCAGCATTCCCGAAGCGCCCTGGATGACTCCGCTTTTGTAGCCGTATTCCTCGGCGCTGCGGATATTGTCAAAACGAGAGTGCCCGGGTTGCGGGACGAGTTGATAAATAACCCCGTCCTTTTCTTGCTGCGCGTAGAGATGATCGTGCCCGTGAAAAACGACCACGCCCCCGTGCCGCTCCATCAATAATTGGTGAATTGGAGCCGCCCAATCTGGACGGTTTTTAGCAAAAGAATCGCGTCCGTCCAAATCTCGTCCGCCCCACTCAAAAAAGGCAGCGGCCTCGGACCCGCCCCGCCCTTCACGGGTCTCTCCCCCCACTAAATTGTGGGTGAAAACAAAGGTGAATTTTGCCCGGCTGGTCTTGAGTGTACGTTGCAACCAAAGGTACTGCTCACGCCCCAGTGTCCGGGACCAGTTATCGCCGTTGCGGCCCGGTTCGCGACCGAACCAATAAGGATCTAGCATCACGAAAAGCGCGTCTCCCCATTCAAACGCATAATAATTTTGTAATAGCCCTGCATGTGGGTGAGACGTGGCGTTGCCCGAATAAAATGCATTGGGCTCAGGGTTAGGGAAATATTTTTTCCGCTGCGCATTCGACCACAAAGCCATCGCTTCACCACCGTTTTTGTCTGGTTTTTCACCGTCATGATTACCGAGCACCAGAAACAACGGTACGGATTTTCCGGTGAGTCCGAAATAATAACGTTGCGCGATGTATTGCGGCAATGCTTCCCGGTAATCCGTACGTTTATCAGTCATGAACGTGTCACCGAGATCGACCTGAAAGTCGGGTTGTGATTTCAAAACATTTACCAGAGATTTTTTATAAATTTCTGGATCAATGCCGAAATCAAGATGGGGATCGGCTTGTACCGTGAACACAAACGCACTCCCTGCCGCTCGAGCGGTCATGAACAGGCCTTCACTGCTGACTTGGAATTTTTCACTAACGACCGAGCGCGTGTGCAATTGATACACGTAACGAGTATTTGCCTGTAACTCGACGAGTGTAATTTCAACCGGAATGTCCTTCAGGAATTTTTGGCGAGGGGTCTCACAGGTCATACTTTCGGCGTTCAAACCGTAAGTGATATAGCCTTCAAAGCCCTCGTAGCTCAAAACACTCATCGTGACCGCATCGTTGGTCGGTCGACCCAAAATGACATCAACACGGTGAGCAGGGACATCCGTGCGAAAAGCCAAGGTGGGCATGCGGCTTTCGCCTTTGCCCTCACCGCCGGGTCCGCGTTTTTTTCCGCCAGAGGGGTTTTGCTGGGCATGAGCCAAGGGCAGCAGCACAAAGCCGCTGAGGAATACCATCACTTTAACTGAACCCCCTAGTTTTTTAGCTAAATTTTTCATCGATCAAGTCTCCGTCGTTAAGCGCGCTTCTTGCCTTGTTTGCCGCCTTTGCCACCGCGACGTTCATCCAATTCGGGATCTACCGCTTGGCTCGGATCATAGTTGGGATTGGGCAAAGCCATCTGCGCGTTTACGTCTTTCAAATACGCCTCTAGGCGGGCCGTAAGCTTGTCCGCTATCTCGGGTGACTTCGCCGCTAAATCGTGGGCTTCACTCGGATCACGCTCGAGATCGTACAGTCGGCGGGAGTTTTTTTCGTAATTTCGAATCAACTTATAATTTCCTAAAAAAATCGCCGTCGCAGGTCCGCCATTACCGAGATCGTAGTGGGGAAAATGGAATACGAGCTCCTCGCGTTTACGTACAACCACACCTTGACCCGCGGGATCGCGCAGCACGTTCACCAAGCTTCCGCCTTCGACTGCCGTGGACGACGGGGCCGTTAATTCCGCCAGCGCTGCAATCGTG
>RGAX01000186.1 GCA_009919985.1 Opitutaceae bacterium | reverse complement strand
AGTCCACGATTACCAGATCATCCCGATCCAGTTTGGCCCCGCCGTCCCCGACGGGGAAGACGCCGCCGAAGCGACCCCAAGTACCCCTCTGCATCTGGCGAGCGCTTGGCTCCCCGACGCGGTCATGGCCGATTGGTTAAGGACCTTTACCCCACGGCCGCTTATGTGGCACCTCGCCGTGCCCGAGCGCATCCATCAACTCATCATTGAAAACTTCGGTGTGGGTTCCGGCGCCCTCGAAGACGGTGACGAATCCTACGTCGCCCCGGAATCCATCCAACAAGCCGAAGAGGTCGTGGACGAAGACGCTGCCGTGGTTCGCTTCGTCACCGACGTCATCAAGCAAGCCGTCGAAGATCAGGCCACCGACATCCATTTCGAGCCGCAGGAAGAACAACTGCGGATCCGCTACCGCGTCGACGGACTGCTCGTGCCAGTGCCCGTCCCGGAAAATCTCCTGCGCTTCCAGGATGCCATCATTTCGCGCTTGAAGATCATGGCGCGCCTGAACATTTCCGAAAAACGTCTCCCGCAGGACGGCCGCATCAACTTTAAGGCCAACAACACCGTCCTCGACATCCGGGTTGCCACCGCGCCCACGATTTACGCCGAGTCTGTTTCGCTTCGCCTCCTGAATCAAAAAAAGGAAGCCTACACGATGGACCGCCTCGGCATGAGTCCCGACGAGCAGGCCCAAATCATTAGCGTCCTAGATTATCCGCACGGCATTATCCTCGTCACTGGCCCTACCGGGTCCGGCAAGAGCACCTCGCTGAACGCGTTTTTGCGTAAAATTAATTCCACTGATCTGCGCATCATCACTGTCGAGGACCCGATCGAATACGAAGTGCCCGGCGTGAACCAGATGCAGATCCGCTCTGAGATTGGCCTCACCTTTGCCAGCGCTCTGCGGTCCATTCTCCGGCAAGATCCCGATGTCATCATGGTCGGTGAAATCCGCGATAAAGACACCGCCGAGATCGCCATCCGCGCGTCTCTGACGGGTCACTTGGTATTCTCAACGCTTCATACTAACGACGCACCCGGCGCCATCACTCGTCTGGTCGACATGGGGATCGAGCCGTTCCTGGTGGCCTCCGCCATCGAGCTCGTGATCGCCCAGCGGCTCGTCCGCCGGCTCTGCCCTAATTGCTGCGCGCCCGAACCCATCAGCAAAGTTAAACTCCTTGAAACCCTTGCCATCCTTGAGTGTGACGCCGCCGAGGCTGAACTGATCACTGCGCTCAAACACCCGGTCGGTTGCGACCGTTGCCGTGGCACGGGCTACCGCGGCCGTATCGGTCTATTCGAAATTTTCCGCTTAAACGACGAACTCCATGAGCTTATCCTTAAGCGCGAAAGTACCCGCACCCTGACGCAGGCCGCTCGCAAGCAGGGCATGCGTACCCTCGGCCAGAGCGGCTGGGAAAAAGTTAAAGCAGGCCACACCACCCTTGAGGAAGTCCTCCGCGTCGTGACCGTGGTGGAAAAGTAAAATGGCCCGCTTTGCCTACAGCGCCCGTAACCGTGCGGGCCAATCCGTCTTAGCCGAGCTCGATGCTCCGAGCCGCAAAGACGCCCTGCGCCTCCTCACGGCCCGCGGCCTGCAAGTGGCCACCGTCACTGAGCTGCAAGCCGGCCCGGTCGGTAAAGGCGGCAAAGCCACGGCCAAGCGGGCGCCAAAATCTGCGGGCCGCATCGCTGCCCAAGCCCCGCGCCGCTCGGAACGCCTGCCATTTCTCGAATCGCTCCACGATCTGACCGGCAGCGGCCTTTCCGCCGGTGAAGCGGTCCGCCTGCTTTCCACGCGCATCAAAGAACCCCGTCTGCGCACCCTCTGCGCCGGCGTCTGGGAACGCATCAGTGAAGGCGCTCCGCTCTCTCGTGCTCTCGGTAATTACCCGGAGGTCTTCGATAGCGGCACGGTTAACTTGATCCAGGCTGGCGAAGCCACCGGCTCGCTCAACGACACCCTCGCTCGCCTCATCGCTCACTTAGTCGAGCAACGTGAACTACGCAGCCAGCTCATGTCGGCCCTGGCCTACCCGGTGTTCATGGTCTTTGTGTCTGGCGGGGTGATTTTATTTTTCCTCACATTTCTTTTGCCGCGTCTGCAGACGCTTCTTAGCTCGCTTGGCGGCAAGATGCCCACTTCGACCAAGCTACTCATCGGCGCCTCTAACTTCGCCCTCAGCATCTGGGGCATCATGGCCGTCGTCGCCATTGTCATCGCGATCACCTCCTTTCTCGCCTGGCGCCAGACGCCCGCGGGCCGAGCGCAGACGGATGCGTGGCTACTTAAACTCCCGCTCATCGGCCCGTTCATCGTGGCACAGACGGTGCTCTCCTTCAGTCAGACCCTTTCCGTACTCCTTGAAAACGGCATCACCGCCTCTGAAGCGTTGCGCATGACTGAAAAACAAATCGCCAACGAAGTTCACCGCGAAGCCTTCAAAACGGCCACCGGCCGCGTGCTCGAGGGCGAATCGCTCTCGGTCGCGATGATGCGCACGGGCTGTTTCCCGGACCTCGTGCTCGACCGCTTGGCGATCGGTGAAAACACCGGCAACGTCGTCCCCAGCCTAAAGCAAATCGCGCAGGCCTACCAAAAAATCATCACTGGCCAGTTGAACGTATTTACCAAAATAGTCGCCGGTGTGGTGCTCGGAGGTGTGTTCACCTTTGTAGGTTTCATCGCTTTCGCGATTGTGAGCGCTGTCTTCCAAGTCAGCGCCAGCTTCAAACTCGGCGGCTGATTGCCGAGCGCGGGTCCACCCCAGGCCGCTCAATTTGGCCCGAGCAAGCGGAGGAACTCCGGCTCGTCGATCACGGCAACGCCAAGAGCTTGCGCTTTTTCCAGCTTCGAACCGGCTTCTTCGCCGGCCAGTACGTAATTTGTTTTTTTACTGACGCTACCGCTTACTTTACCGCCGGCCGCTTCGATTTTCGCCGCCGCCGCTTCACGCGAGAGCGTAGGCAAAGTCCCAGTGAGCACAAAGGTTTTGCCCGAAAAAATGCCCACCACCGGTGCCGTCGCTAGCCGTGCCGCCACGGGCGCGATACCTAACTCTCTCAAGCGCCGGAGCGAGCGCTGGCCGCGTTCCGAGCGAAAAAACGCCACCGTGTGCCGGGCTACTTCGGCGCCAATTTTTTCTGCGCCTGGGGTGCGCTCACGGATCGCTTCGAGTTCCGCTTTTTCGCCCGCGAGTGCTGCGTAGCGTTCCGCCCGAGCGTGTCGCTCGGTTTCATCTTTGGGCGGATTGAGCCGTGAGCGCGGACTCACCTCGCTCATAGCTTCGACTACATCAGCCAAGCGCGCGAGTCGCGGCAAAATTTCCGACTGCGCCACCGCCTCGAGTGTGCCGTGCGCGGCCGCAATATCCTGCGCGGTCGCACCGCCCACATCGCGGATCTGCAGGGCCAACAACCAGCGCCCAAGATCAAAACCGCGTGCCCGGGCAATCGCATCGACGATCTTGGTCGCGTTCTTTACCCCCAAAATGCGGGGCGCTTCTGTTGTTCCCAGATTCATCGCTCCTAGGGACTCCGCTTGGAGAGCAAAAAGTTCAAACATCTCGCGCACGGCTCCCGTGGTGACGAGTTTCTCGGCGACAACACCGCCGAGGCCTTCAAGGTCAAGTACGCCGCGACCGGCGACGTAGTCGAGCCGGCCGACCAGTTGCGCCGCGCAATCAGGATTTGGGCAACGAATCGCGACTTCGCCCGCGACATGTACGGTGGCCGTCGCGCAGACCGGACAGGTTTCTGGAAAAAGATACGACACGCAGTCCGGCGAACGACGCGCCAGATTTACCGCGATCACAACGGGAATAATTTCGCCGGCTTTCTCCACGTAAACGGTGTCGCCGACGCGGATGTCTTTACGAGCGATTTCATCGCGGTTGTGTAACGTAGCCCGCGCCACGGTCGTGCCCGCGAGTTGCACGGGCTCGAGCTCGGCGACCGGCGTTAACACGCCCGTGCGACCGACTTGAATCGTGATTGCCTTTAACCGCGTCTCGGCGCGCTCGGGCGCAAATTTATACGCGCAAGCCCAGCGCGGAGATAGTTTCCGCGCACTCTGACCTTCACCGCGAAAGCCTGCCTGCTGTTGCAGCGCGAAGTCATCGAGTTTCACCACGGCGCCATCGGTCGCATACGGCAAAGTCGAGCGGTGAGCGTCGAGTTCGCGGATCGCTGACACCACCGCCTCAATCCCGCGCACGCTGCGACGGTGTTCGAGCGTGGGCAGGCCCCAGTGCGCGAGGGCCGCGTGCCCATCCGACTGCGAGGCCAACAAACCCTGCGGCTCTAGGGCGCCAAAGCCGTAGAGCACAATTTCGAGACCACGCGCGCGCACTTCGGCCGCGTCGAGGAGTTTAAGCGTACCGGCTGCGAGGTTGCGCGGATTCGCGTACGGTTCGAGTCCGGCTTCTTCCTGAGTTTGATTAATACGGGCAAATTCGGAAAATCGCAGAAAAATTTCACCACGGATTTCAACTAGGGCGGGAACGGGCGTAGTCGAAAGATCGGCCGGTGGGCGCAGGGTGTGGGGCAGATGCGCGATGGTTTTTACGTTGGCCGTGACGTCATCGCCTTCCTCGCCATCACCGCGCGTCACGGCACGGACGAGTTTGCCGTTTTCGTAAGTTACGCTGATTGAGGCGCCGTCGATCTTGGGCTCGACGGAATACATGAGGTCCTCGCGACCAAACAGTTTGGCGAGACGCACGTGAAAATCGCGGAGTTCGCCCTCGTCGTAGGTGTTGTCGAGGGTGGTCATCGCGAGGCGATGCTTGGTGCGCACGAATCCATCCGCGCGGTCGTCGCCCACGCGTTGCGTTGGGGAATCCGGCACCATGAGCGCAGGAAACTGGCGCTCGAGTTCCTCTAGTTCGCGCTTAAGTGCGTCGTATTCGAAGTCTCCGATCTCGGGCCGCGCGCGGTTGCGGTAAAGTTCATCGTGCCGCCGGATTTCAGCGGTGAGGGTCGCGATGCGTTGGGCGGGGGATGCGGGCGTCATGGACATTAGGCGGAGTTTTCCGCTGATTTAGAATTACGACGATTCCAGAGCGGCGCTTCCAGTAATTTCCGATACCATGCCCAATAGGTGTAAAGCCCGACCGCCAGCGTGGCCCCGAGGGTATCCGCCACCCAATCCATGAATTCCATCGAGCGGCCGGGGGTGAAATGTTGATGGAGCTCATCGCTGACCCCGAAAAACGAAACGATCACGATGGCCCAAAAGGCCCTCGCCCCGATCAAGGCTCGTACTACGAGTGTGGCGAGGAGTCCGTAGACGGAAAAATGAGCAACCTTGTCGAAATTGCGAACTGACGGTCCTTCCACCGCGCTGCGACTCGAAGCGATCACGATCAGACCAGCCAACGTCGCTGCGAAAATCCAGCGGCGGCGAAGGTGAGCTGCGTGTGATGTCATAGGTGAAAGGGTGTGAGCGGTGAGCCGAAAACCAAGTGGGAATACAATATCTCTGGCCCTTTTTTACGCTCAGGCGCGATTT
>RGAX01000185.1 GCA_009919985.1 Opitutaceae bacterium | reverse complement strand
CGAGGATCTTGATTCGATGACGTGCTCATTTGTGCGCCCCTTCCGCATGCGCTGTAGCCTGAACCACAGGGCGCGACTCGGGATAATCGTAAACGGTATTTAAATTAAGGAGGTAGGAGACCAAGGTCTGGGCTTGTTCGCTGGGAACGACGGCGTAACCGGCGGCCGGGGCCGCACTGCCGGTGAGCTTCAAGGCCTTCGCGGGGACTTCGCCTGTGACTTTGACTTGGTTAAACAAGAACGCGTGCGCGGGCATGGTGCCTTGGCCGGCGTAGAGAAGATTCATCAAATCTTCGGCGTCGAGCGCACTGGGTTTACGACCGGCCGAATTTGTCAAATCTGGGCCGATGCGCATGGCGCCAATCTGCGGGTAGGCTTGGAAAATATAATCGCGGGCGACGCTTTGGCGCTCGCCCCAACCCCGGGTCTGATCGGAGCCGAAACCGGGACGACGGACTTGCTGGGTGTGGCACGAGGCGCAACCGAGGTCACGGTAGACGAGCTGGCCGCGCGCGGCGACACCTGGCATGCGGTCCGGGAAGGCCTTGCCTTCGCCGTCATCAAAATAAGGGGTCAACGCACCGAGTTGGTGGTTGGCGAGCAACACCACGGCAAACGAGACCGTGAGTGAGGCAAAAAGTCCGAAGAAAAAGAGCGTTCCGTTTTTCATTACGCGGTCTCCTTGATATCGCTGGTGGCCTGGAAAAGCGTGGCCGCTGAGACGGTGGGCTTGGCCGCGAGGGTTTGGAGGAAATTAACAACCAGCATGAGATTACCTAGGAGGAGCACGGTGTAAGCGGCAGTCGCCAGGAGTAACCAGGGCCGGGTCGCAGCCGCGATCTCCGGGAAGGTGACCGCCGGTTTGAGGAGCGCTTGACCTTGCGTCCAACCCGCCACGCCTAGGCTGATTACGAGCAATAAAACGCCTAGGATCGCCGTGGTCGCATGACCACCGATCAGGGCGGCCGAAGCCCACGTTTTACCCGTCAGGCGTGGTACTGCAAAATACAGCGCACCGAAGAACATCATCGAAACACCGCCATAAAGGGCGAGTTGCTGTTGAGCCTGGGTAAAGTAGGTGAACTGCGTGATGACGGCAAAACTACGAATCGAGGTGAGCGCATCCGCCGTGCCGCCGATGACATAGGCTAAGAGGCCAAACGAGGTGAGTTTCATCACCGCGCCGCCTTGACCAAGCGAGCCTTTGAGATTCAGCCAGACCACAAGGTAGTGGAAAATAAGGAGCGAGCAGGAAACGATCGCGAGGGAGGAAATCCAAGCAGGCACCGGACCGCCGATCAAGTGGCGGCCACCGGTCCAAGCGCCGACGACAATCAATACCCAGAAAGAGAGCGATGCGAATTGGTAAGCGGGTAACACGCGACCCGTCACCTTGGGTACCACGTAATAGGCGGCGGCAAGGGCCAACGGCGCGAGCCAGAGGGTAAACACACCTTGGGCGAACCAACCGGCGGTGATGGCCTGCATCACACCACGCATTGGCATGACAAACAGCGCGACTTGCGCGACCGAGAAGAGCCAAGGAAAAAGAAAAAGCGCGGCAAACACATACCACTGCGAGGCGTAGCTCGTTTCGCTGCGACGGCCCGACCAAGCAAGGACGCCAGCGACTGCGATCGCGCCATAGGCAATCAACAAGAGCGGCTGCACGTAGCGCGGCAGTTGCAACAGACTGTGACCCGTGGCGTCACCAGCCATGATGCCGACCAAGGCGAGCGTGACGCCGAGATTCCAAAACAAGGCACCCACCGTGACCCAATTGCCGGCGCGCAGGGCTTCACCGCCCAGGCGAGTCAAAACCCAGAGGCCAAGCGCCAGTCCAGCGTTAGCGAGCCAACCATAAACAAACGCGGTCTCTTGGAGCGCTTGCATGTGCCCATAAGTAAACCAGGCGCAGCTTGCGAGGAAGGTAGGCGTGTGGAGTTGGACGGAGGCGATCAGCGCCAGTACGCCGCTAATGACGAGCCAAACCAGGCCGGAGCCTAGCAGGAAGAGCAGCGGCCCGCGGGCGTGGGCGTCATTCGAGGAAACTTCGTGGGTGTCGTGGGACATCTCGGTCAGAGGGCTAAGTGAGGCAGACAGGTTATTTGCGGGCGCCGTTTTCCTGCACGATTAATTCCATCGCGCGGGTGATTGGGAGCTGGACAACGCCGGCCTTTTGATCGACCCAAGCGTAGGTCGTGGCCGTTTTTTGCGCAGTAGCACGGATTTCAGTAAGGACGGCGGCTTTCGATTCGTGCGTGGCCTTCCAAGCGAGATCTTCGGGGAGTTTCTCGGCGGCTACAGCGTAGGCAGCGGGCTGGGGATTCTTCGAGTAGCCGTAGTATACGACCAAAAAGAACACACCGAAGCAGCCCATGAGGGCGAGTACCGTCACGATCGAGACCGGACGGGGAGAATTTTGAGAGGAATCACTCATGGTAGGTGAGGCATTCGCCGATGCGGGGATCACGGATCGGGAACAGTTTGGTCGTCGGGAAACTCTTCAAGTAAGACCAGATGCAGATGCCGCCCACGCCGACCACCGAGGTGAGAACCCACAGAAGGTTAATCGACAAGAAGGGCAACGGGTCGCCATGCGCGTCTTTAAGTGCTGGCAAAATGTTGTAGCACAGATCGACCAAGATCACGCCCAAGATCCAGATCGCCGCGGGGCGAATGTAGGCCGGGGTGACTTTGTGTTTGTAGGACAACAGATAGAGAAACGGTGCGAGGAAGTGGCCGAAGAGGATGAAGAAACCGACGTATTTCCACTGACTGGGCGTACCGTCGGCGTGGATTTCACGTAAGTTGTACCAGAAGGTTTCTTCGGGTACGTTGGCGTTCCAGATTAGAAAATACTGCGAAAAGGTGACGTAGGCCCAGAACACCGTGAAGGCGAACACCAAGAGCCCAATGCTGTAAAAATGGTTTTTGTTTACGATACCGCGGTAATCACCCCGGGCGATGAGCCAGATCATGATTAAAACACCGCAGGACAAAGCACCGCGCACGCAGTTAGCGAAAAACCAAACGCCATACATCGTCGAGAACCAGTGATACTCGAGGCTCTTGATCCAGTAAATCGCAGCGAAGGAAAGCGACAGAGCCAAGAGCGGGATACCGAAGGCCGCGGTCTTACGATTCATGCTGGTCCATTTGAGGTCGCCATCGGCGTCTTGGCTGAATGAGGCTTTACGCAGACGGGCCGAAAGCCACATCCAGATCACAAAAAACGCCGCGGTCATGCCCGTGAACATGTTCAAGTTCAAGAAGCTGGCCTTTTTGGTGTAGAGAACGTCTTGGCCAACAGTGTGCGAGCCATGCATGACGTGATCCAAATTCATCCAGGGCCAGACGAGATCGCTTTGGTAGAACACCGAGGCGAGCCAGAGCGGCAAAAAGAGCAGTGCTAGCCACTTGAAAGCCGAGAGGCCGTGTTCGAATTGGCGGCGAATGAGTACCGACCAGTTCGCATCAAAGACATGATGGATCAAAATCAGCATCATCATGCCGATCGCGATCGCGGCCCAGAAGGTGAAGCCGACCAGATAGGAATAGGCGACTTTTTGGGCGCCAGAGACGACCAAACCCAGCGCCGTAGCGGCGAGACCGGCCAAGCCGATAACAAGAAATTTTCCGGCGGCGGGCGGAGTGGAAGAAGATGCGGCGGGCGTGCTCATTTTAGGCCAAGCTCAGATTTGTGGGCACCGGGGACATCGGCAGTGGAGCCGGTCTGCGCACGTTGGAGGGCGCGGACGTAGGCGACAACGGCCCAGCGGTCAGCTGGAACGAGTTTGTCCGCATAGGGATACATAGTGTTTATGCCGTATTTTTTGGTGATACCATTGCCGTCGCCGACATTCCCATGGCAGGGCGAGCAATAAATCGTATAACGATCTTGGCCGCGTTCAAGGAGCTTAAAATCGACGGTAACATCGCTAGGGAAGCCACGAGCAAAGGAGCCATCGGCGCTCTTACCGTGATTCATGTGGTCGTTTTCACGGAGCATTCCGCGCTGGACCGTACCGGCGACCGGCACGCGGTCCGCGCGACCATCCGCAAAGAAAGCGCTCGTACCCTGAGAATAGGGCTTGGGCTGATGCTTCATGCCGGGGAAGGCCCACTCAGGGAACACATCCATCGGGGCCGAAGTGAATTTGGTGCCGCGGAATCCAAGAATGGAAACCGTCAGCACAACGACGAAGAGAGTGACGAGGTAGACGTGGCGCATGGCTCAGGCTTCCAGCTCCGTGATGGCCTTGCCGCCGGCCTGCTCGAGGAGGGCCTTGGTGTTGGCTAGGTTAAAACGCGGATCGCGCGATTCGATGACGATGAAGAAAGTGTCGTCCATCCCGCGCTTGATGTCTTTGTATTTAAGTACGGGGTGGTAATGCATCGGCAGACCGTTTAGGAAAAACATGCCGCCGATCGTGGCGAAAGCGGTGAACAAAATCGTCAACTCGTAGCTCACCGGGAAGGCGAACATCGGGCTAAAGAAGGGTTTGCCGCCGACGATCAGTTTGTAGTCCACCGCGCCCGTCCAGAAGATCATGGACATGCCGGTGCAAAAGCCGATGATACCGCCAACGAGCGAAATGCGCGGGACGAGCGATCGACCCAAGCCCATCGCGCCGTCGAGGCCGTGAACGGGAAACGGCGTGATGCAGTCCCAATTTTTGTAACCGGCATCGCGCACCTTTTGCGCCGCTTGATAGATCTCAGGCGCCGTGTCGAAGGTGGCGATCAGGCCGTAAGAGGAGGTAGCCATGGTCGTGACAGCTTAGTGGTGATCGCCGCCATGGACGTCCGCTTGAGGCGTGACGGCCTTGAGCTCTGCCATCGGCATGATGGGCAGGAAGCGAATGAAGAGAAGAAACAGCACCGAGAAAACGCCGAAGGTGCCGAAGAAGGTGAAGATTTCGACGATGCTCGGGGAGTAATAACCCCAGCTCGAGGGCAAGAAGTCGCGGGCGAGCGAGGTGACGATGATCACAAAGCGCTCGAACCACATGCCGACGTTGACGAAGATCGAAAGGATCCAGACGAAGCTCGTGTTGTTGCGGACCGCCTTAAACCAGAAGAACTGAGGCGTGATCACGTTACACGAAATCATGATCCAGTAAGCCCAGGCGTAGTGACCGAACGCGCGGTTCACGAAAGCGAAGCCTTCGTTCGGATTCGCCCCGTACCAGGCGATGAAGAACTCCATGCCGTAAGCGTAACCGACGATCGTGCCGGTCGCTAACGTGATCTTACACATACAATCGATGTGATACTGCGTGATCAGGTCTTCCAGGCCGTAGATCGCGCGCAGGGGGAGCATGAGGGTGAGCACCATGCCGAAGCCTGAGAAAATAGCGCCAGCCACGAAGTACGGAGGGAAAATCGTGGTATGCCAACCCGGCAAGAGCGAGACGGCGAAGTCGAACGAGACGATCGTATGCACCGACAAGACGAGCGGGGTCGAAATACCGGCCAACACCAAGTAAGCCATTTCGTAATTGCTCCAATGACGGTTCGAACCACGCCAGCCCATCGCGAACAAACCATAGAGGGTCGCACGTAGCTTGTTGCCGGCGGCCTCGAAACGGTCACGCAGAACAGCC
>RGAX01000184.1 GCA_009919985.1 Opitutaceae bacterium | reverse complement strand
GAGGTTGAGAGCGGCGCAGCTCCGCGGGTTTCGGCGATCACGGCGGCGAGATCGGCTTCGAAACCGGCGATAACCGATGACCACGATTGCGTCTCGACGCTCGCGCGCGCGGCCAGACGCAGTTGCTGGCGCAGCTCGGGCTCGCAAGCGAGTTGGACGGCGGCCGCGATGAGGGCGGCGGGTTGATCGCAGGGAACGCTGAGTCCGTTTTCGCCATGCCTGATAAATTTTAAAGCCGCAGCGTAGTTGAAACCGGCCACGGCTAGTCCGCTGGCCATGGCCTCGGTCAGAACGTTGCCAAAGGTCTCAGTGAGGCTGGCGTGGATGTAGATATCCGCAGAGGCGTAATAACGGCCGATTTCTTCGCGGGAGAAAAAGCCCGCAAACATGCACTCCGGGTGTTCGCGCACGAGACGAGGTTTGAGCGGACCATCGCCTGCAAGTACAAAACGGCACCTTGGATTCGCGGCCCGCATGGCTGCAAAAGCGCGGAAAACGAGTTCGTAGTTTTTCTCGGCGGCCATGCGCCCGACGTGGAGTACAACCGGCGTGTCATCCTCTGCACCCCAGCTAGCGCGAAGTTCTAGCGAGCGACGTGAAGGATCGAATTGGCGGGTGTCGACCCCACGCGAGAGGACGGCAAGATCGCGAAAGCCGTACGAGGCGAGTTCGGCACACAGCTCGGGTGTGGGGGCGAAGGTGCGTAGCGTACGGTTGTGCACGTAGCGGAGCCAAGCGAGCGTGAGTCGGTGAAACGCACCATAGCCGTAGGAGCGCGTGTACGCGTGGAAATTGGTGTGGAAACTTGAGCTCACCGGCAGGCCAAGCGCGCGAGCGGCGGTGACGGCGGAAGCGCCGAGGGGACCCTCCGTAGCGACGTGCACCAAATCGGGTGGGTCTTCGCGCCAAAGTTTCTGCAGCGTGCGACCGGCAGGTAGCCCGAGCCGCAGTAGTGGGTAACCTGGAATCGGCAAGCCGGGTAAACTCATCACTCGGTAGGAAAGTCCACTTTCAGGCTGAGGGAGATCGTCGCGCCGGGGCCGATAAATAGTGAGGTCATGACCGCGGGCAGACAGCTCGCGCGCGATCACTCCAAACGTCATCGCCACGCCGTTGACCTCAGGAGGGAACGTTTCGGTGACGAGGGCTAGTTTCACGTAGTTATGTAAATGAGAAGTGTAGGTGGATGCCGGACTTCTTGTACCTTTAATCGTACTGCGTGTCGAAATCATGGCGGTTACGTTACGATTTGGCGAAAGTCGCTTGTATGCATTTTGATCGTAATTCGTGGTTGCAGAGAAGCGGGTAGATTCTAGTTTCGACACTTTCACGCGAATGCAGTCTCACGGCCCGAAGCGCGTCTACACACCGCACTCCCTCGAGTTTTGGTTTGGAAAACTCGAAAACGACTGGTCCGAGCGATTCAGCTCCACCCAGCTGGAGTTGGGTCGACAAATCTATCGGGACGGTCAGGTGCGTGAATTGGAACTGACGGATCGTGATGCGATCGTGCATCGCCGCATCGATAAAAAAGATGAATACGCGGTGATTGAGTGGGGTGAGGACAGTTTTTCGGTGCGTTCTTCAACGACGGACTTGGAAGTAGCGCATGCCTTGGCGGTGGCCGGTTTGCATGAGATCGAGGAACTCGTCGCCGACGAGATCTCGCCGCTGCCTGAGGATTCACACCGTGGTCCCTCGGGCGAGGCGCCTCGCGGAGCCTTCACCGGTGGCGCGGCCCCATCAGTCGCTACCACGGGATTTGTGCGACCCGGCTCACAACAAGTTTCCTCCCCATCGCCAACCCATGCTTTTGCCCCCGGTAATGGCCACCCGCCGGCGCGTCCACACGTAGTCCCAGCGGCTCGTTTGAATAGCCCTTCTCGGCCGTTGTTGCTCGTATTTAAAACGCGCACCGCGGGTTTACAATTTCAGGCGTTCTGGGTCGAAGCGGATAAAAAAACTCGTCATCCAGCCCTTGGGCCGGATGCGCATTCGACCGGCTCAAATCATGTTTCCTCAGGCGAGCGCGCCAAGCTCATCGGTCTGGCGGCTTATGCGCGCAAGGCTCACTTTCATTATCAACACGACACCGGTGCCTATCTGTTAGAGTCGTTAGTGGAGATCCCCAATTTTCTAAAGACCACGCTCGCGCCGTGGCGGCGGATGTTTGCAATCGAGCTAGATGACAAGGCGGCCAATCTGATCAAGGGCACGCGCGCGATCGAGATCGAGGCCGTGGCGGAACGCGCCACCGGACCCTCGGGCGCTGGCGAACATGCAGCGCTTAACCTGCGTTGGATCTTCCGCGCCGGCGAACGGATGCTGACCGACAGTGAAGTGAATTCTCTGCTCAAGCGCGGTGGTCAGCCCGTGATTATCCCGAGCTTGGGTATCGTCTCGCTGCCGGCTGATCGCTGGGAATCTTATCAAAACTGGCAAAAAAATATCACCGAGACGCAAGGCACGCAGCCAACTGCCGAAGGCGGCGGTATCTCGCCGTATTTAGTGTTTTCGTTGTTCAACGACGCCAAACTGAAACTCAGTCTTTCACCCGAGATGGAGGCTTGGCGGCACCGGGTCTTGGCGCCGCCGGAAACGACGCCTGAGCTGCCTGAGTTGTTGCGGCCTTATCAAAGGCGCGGCGTGGAGTGGATGCACCATTTATGTGAAGTCGGCTGTCACGGCCTGCTCGCCGACGAGATGGGTTTAGGTAAGACAATCCAAGTGCTCGCTTTGCTTGCGACCCGCCGCGTGCCGGATCGCGCGAGCCTGATCGTGTGTCCAGCGAGCGTGGTGCCGGTGTGGCGCGAGGAAATCGCGAAATTTTTTCCAGCTTTGACGGTCGATGTGCTCAAGAGTGGTCACGATTTTACCAATCAACCGGCGGCGGCGGTGTGGATCGCCAGTTACACGCAACTGCGCAAGCATCGCTCGTTGCTGCCGGGGATGGAGTTTGGCTACACAGTCTTGGATGAGGGACAGTTTATTAAAAACCCTGATGCGAAGATCACGCAGACGTGTTTTGCGGTGCGGACACGTCATCGGATCGTGTTGACCGGCACGCCTCTGGAAAATCGTCAGCTCGATTTATGGAGTATTTTTCGCTTTTTGCTCCCGGGCTTGCTCGGGTCGCGCCCGGCGTTTGAATCGTCTTTGGTGGCAGATCGCGAGGGCACGCTCGGTCGATTGCGTGCCCAACTGGCGCCATTTATCCTGCGGCGTACGAAAAACGAAGTCGCTAAGGAGCTCCCGCAGAAAGTTGAAATGGATCTGATTTGCCCGCTTACCCCGGTGCAGCGTACCGAATACGCGCGCATTTGCTCCGAGGGACTCGATCGCTTGGGCGACGATGTCGGCTCGGCGATGCGGGAAAAATCCTTTGGCTTCCTCGCCTTGCTGACGCGCTTGCGGCAGACCTGCTGCGATCCTGACATGTTGCCTTGGATGGAGGCGCCGTTGACCGACTCTGGAAAAATTAATTTGTTGCTGGAAAAGTTGGCTGAGATTGTGGGCAACGGTCACAAGGTAGTGATCTTCTCCCAATTTGTGATGCTGCTGGATCGGGTGCGTTTGGCGTTGGCGGCGCAGTTTCCAGATTTACCGCGTTACGAGTTGACGGGCATGACGCTCGACCGCCTCAAGCCCGTGCAACAATTTCAAGGTGCGCAAGGCGCGGCGGCGATGTTGGTATCGCTCAAGGCGGCCGGCACAGGAATCACCTTGCACGCGGCGGACTACGTTTTTCTGCTCGATCCGTGGTGGAATCCCGCCGTTGAAGCCCAGGCGGTTGATCGCGTGCACCGCATCGGGCAGACCAATACAGTCTTCGTCTATCGCATGGTCACCGCGGGCACGATCGAGGAACGCATCCAAGCCTTGAAGGCCTCCAAGCGCGATCTATTCGACAAGCTCATCGGCGGACTGGGCGGAGATTTCGACCTGAGTCAGCACTTCAGCTCTTTGAAAAGTTTGGTGGCTTTGACGGCTCACGCCGAACAGGAGCAAGATCAGCCCTACACGCTGGATTAACTGCACTGCCGGTGCTGCCCACCGCCTTTAAAATTTTGCGCGAAAGAATCCTTAACCCACGCTTGTTTCAGCAGCCGACATCCGCACGCTCTTCTTAATTGAACTCTCCGTTTGAACTCATCGCCTCGCCGGATGCCGTAGTGACCGATCTGCGGGTTAACTCCGGCGAAGAAGCGATCCGGGCGCTTCACCAGCGCCTGCGGGCGTCGACGCCCGAGGTGCGCGATGCAGAGCAATTCATGCATGATTTACTCGAACGAGCTGCCCTCTCTTCTGTTTGTATCGCTGATGATGTGGCGTTGCCGCACGCGCGTACGACCGCAGTTGGCCGGATCGTGCTGGCGGTGGCGCGCATGGCTGGGCCCGTAGCTTTCGATGCGGAGCATCCGCGCGTGCGCTTGGTGTTTTTGATCGGGACGCCTAAGGCGGCGGTGAGCGAATATTTGCAAACGGTGGCGGCGTTGTCGCGCATGTTGAAAAATGTAACCACGCGAGCGGCTTTGCTCGGCGCGCCGACGGAGGCGGAGTTCCGGGCGGTATTGGCACGGGCGCAGCAGCGATGAAAGTCGTCACGGATCCGGCGAAGCTTCTGCTAGAGCGGATGCTGCGGTTATTGCGTTGGCGGGTGTGGGTGCAGGAAAAACTCCAGCCCACCGAGTGGCAAATCACGTTATTGTGGGCCGGATTTGCGGGCTTTCTGGGCGCGTTAAGTTCGCTCGTATTTCAAGGTTTGGCTGAAGGAGCGCACCAGCTGTTAACCGGTTCTAATGCGGGTGTCGTCGAATCAATGAAGCAGTTGCCTTGGTGGGCGGTCTTGGCGTTGCCGGCGGTGGGCGGCTTGCTCGCGGGTATCGTGCTTATGCTCGGTAAGCATCTCACCAAGGGACAAAGTTCGACCGATTACATGGAAGCTATTTCCATCGGCTCGGGGCATGTGCCGATTCGAGCAAGCTTGGTGAAGAGCACGGCGGCTTTATTTTCTATCGGCTCTGGTGGCTCCATCGGGAGGGAAGGTCCCATGGTGCAACTGGCCGCTGTGATGGCTTCGTTCATCGGGCGTTGGCGGCAATTTACTCCGCCACAATTGCGCTTGATGGTGGCGTGCGGCGCTGCGGCCGGCATCGCCTCGGCTTACAATGCACCGATCGCGGGATCGTTTTTCGTCGCAGAAATTATTCTCGGAACCATTGCGATGGAGAGCTTGGGCCCGTTGGCGGTTTCGGCGGTTGTGGCGGCGATGACCGTCCGGGTACTCACGAGCGAAGCGCAGCTTTATAAGGTGCCGGAGTTTCGTTTGAGTTCGCCGCTGGAGATGCCGGCGTACATCGCACTGGGGGTGATCGCCGGGGTGTTAGCGCCGTGGTTTTTGCGTTCATTGAAGCGGGCCGAGCAAATTTTCATTGCGACGAAGTTGCCGCTGGTGGCTCGAATGACGTTGGGCGGATTGATCGTAGGCGCGTTGGCAATCCAGGTACCCGAAGTGTGCGGTAACGGTTACTCGGTGGTCGTCACCATTCTCAAAGGACAAGTGTTGTGGACGACGTTACTACTCTTTGTTGCGTGTAAGTGGCTCGCCAC
>RGAX01000183.1 GCA_009919985.1 Opitutaceae bacterium | reverse complement strand
CCCAAACCCTCGCCCGAAACGCCCGATTCGCGACCGGCGCCACGCGCCAATCCTCCAAGACCCGCTTCAATTTCACTTCGTCCGCATTCATGTTCATAACTCTCTATACCCCTGCTGATCGAAAATCCCTTTAAAAAAATTCGGGTGATTTCGTGGCTTTAGGGTTAATGGTCTCTAAACTCATCTCAAATCCATGAAATCCACCCTCCATCACCTCATCGTTACCTCTGCTATTCTCGTCGGTTTCGGCTTCACTGCCATCGCCGCAGAAAACAAATCCGTCTCGCCGGCAGACACCGCACTCATCGCGAAGGCCCGCACGAATTACCCACTGAAAACCTGTCTCGTCTCCGGCGAAGACCTCGGCGCCATGGGCGAAGCCACCGCCTACATCCACCGCGTCGCCGGCCAACCCGACCGCGTGGTCTTCTTCTGCTGTGATGGTTGCAGCGACGATTTCAAGAAAGAGCCCGCCAAGTTCCTCACCAAACTCGACGCCGCCGCCAAAACCAAATCCGCACCGAAATCCTGATCCCGCTTCGCCAAGGCGTCGCTCATCATAGGAGCGTCCGTCCAGGGATACGCGCTGCCTCGCTTAGTACATCAACACCGTCATGCCTCGCCTCATCTTCAAATTACTGCTGCTAGCCGTGACGTATTCGCTCTTCGCGGCTGGCGCGATCTATCGCTGCCCGATGCATCCTTGGATCACCTCGGAGCAACCGGGCAAATGCACAGTTTGCGGCATGGCGCTCGTCGCAGCGGCGGCGCCCAACGCCGCAGCTCCGACTGGCGTCATCGCTCTTTCGCCGAACACGATCACCACCATCGGCATCGAGACCGCACTCGTTACCCTTCAACCGCTCGAGCGCACGCTGCGCGTCAACGGGCGCATCGAAGACGACGACACCCGCCACCGCATCGTCGCCGCCCGCGTGCCCGGCCGCGTGGAAAAGCTCCATATTAATTACATCGGCGCCGAGGTCGCCGCCCAAGCGCCGCTCATCACGCTTTACAGCCCAGAAGTGCTTTCAGCCCAGCGTATCTTCGTCGAGCGCCTGCGCATCGGCTCAGCGGGCCCTGCCACCGAATTAGCCTTGGCGCGCGAACGCCTGCTCGAACTCGGACTCACCGCCGAAGACGTCGTCGCCCTCACGCAATCCCAGCAACCCAGCGCCACCATCATCGTGCGCGCACCCTTCAACGGCACCGTCGTGGCAAAATCCGTTTACGAGGGCCAATACGTGAGCGTCAGCGACCGTCTCCTTGAACTCGCGGATTTTTCCAAAATGTGGTTCGTTTTTGACGCTTACGAACAAGACCTCCCGTGGCTTCGGGTGGGCCAATCGCTGGAGATCACCACGCGTGCCGTACCCGGCGAAGTCATTCACGCACCGATTGATTTCATCGACCCCAATTTCGATGCGATAACGCGTACAACCAAAGTCCGCGCCGTGCTACCCAACCCGCATTACAGCACTGGCGGCGAACCGCATCGCCTGCCCCACCGCGTGGTCGCCGAGGGCCGCGTACTCGTCCCCTCACCCGCCATGCTCGCCGCCCCACGCTCTGCGATCCTTGACCGTGGGACTGGCCCGATCGCCTACGTGGAACGCAGCTCCGGCCAGTACGAACCCCACACCGTTAAGCTCGGTCGCCGCGGCGACACGCTCGTTGAAATTCTCTCCGGCCTCTCGGCAGGCGACCGAGTCGTGACCCATGGCGCCCTACTGGTCGATGCCCAAGCCCAACTCGCCCACGAAGCCACCTCCCCCACCACGCCGAGTTCTCCCGCTACAGTAACGGTACCACTCGCCGCGCTCCGCGCCCTAGCCGAAACAGTCGTCGAAGCCACCGCCGCTCTCGCCAACGACGACTTCGCCTCGTACCAAAAACGGTTTCCCTCCCTCCTCGCCGCGGCACAGCTTTTGCCACGACGACGGGGCCTCCTTCACGTGGACGCCCGTCACGCAGGATTCCACCACCGATAACCTTCGCCCGATCGTTCCGATCTGGAAAGAAGCCCGCGGTCGCACGATCCTACTCTGGCTACGAGGCACCTACCGGCGCTACACGGACTACGATCTCGACGTCGTCGGCCTTCTGCCCAGCACTTAATCAAAGCTTCCTCCCTACTAAGAAATTTCCTCCGGCCTCTGGCCATTTGCAGCCATATCTTCAAAGTCTTGATTTATGATCACCTTAATTCGCCCCACCCTCGCCGCCCTTATCCTCTGCACCCTAGCCGCCTGCGCCAAAAAAGACGACCACGCCGGCCACGATCACCCCGCCGAAAATAAACACGCCCACACTGCCCCCCACGGCGGCACCCTTGTCGAAATCGGCGAGCACGCCTACAACCTCGAACTCCTCCGCGACGCCACTACCGGTAAACTCACCGCTTGGATCCTAGACGGCCACGCTGAGAACTTTGTCCGTATCAAAACCCAGACGCTCGAGCTCGTCGCGATGCCCGGCGGTAAATTCACGCCTCTCACCCTCCAAGCCGTTGCCAATCCCTCCACCGGCGAAACCGTCGGCGACACCTCCCAATTCGAAGTCCAAGCCGATTGGCTCAAAACCACCATCAACTTCTCCGGTATCTTCACCGTCGAGATCAAGGGCACCAAATTTGAGAAGGTAGAATTCCACCTAGAGAAATAAGGCACGGTCACGCTCCGGCGTTGCTCGCCTGCTTCCGTTCGCCAAGCTAAGCCTTTCTTCTTTTTCATGTCCATTCCAGTCACCGTCCTCACCGGCTTCCTCGGCGCCGGCAAAACCACGCTCCTCAACCGCATTCTGACCGAGCAACACGGCAAGAAACTCGCCGTGATCGAAAACGAATTCGGCGAGGTCGGCGTGGACAACCAACTCGTTATCCAATCCGACGAAGAGCTCTTCGAAATGAACAACGGCTGCATCTGCTGCACCGTGCGCGGTGATCTCATCCGCATCCTCGGCCGCCTCATGAAGCGTAAGGAACCCCTCGACGGCATCCTCATCGAGACCACCGGCCTCGCTAACCCAGGCCCCGTCGCGCAGACGTTTTTTACCGACGACGAGATGAAGGCCAACTTCCGCCTCGATGCCATCGTAACCGTCGTCGACGCCAAGCACATCCTTCAACACCTCGGTACCGACGACGAATCCGTGAAGCAACTCGCCTTCGCTGACGTCATCATTCTCAACAAAACCGACCTCATCCCTCCCGCCGAACTCGCGCCCCTCGAGGCCCGCATCCGTACGATCAACGCCGTCGCCAAAATTCATCGCGCACAAAACGCCGACGTACCCCTCGACCGCGTCCTTAACATCGGCGGCTTCAACCTCGATCGCGCCGTCGAAGTCGACCCCAAGTTCCTCCAACCGGAATATCCCTTCGAATGGGCCGGCGCCTACGCGCTGCCCATCGGCGCCCACGAATTCGTCATTGGCCACCATGATCACGCCCACGACGACCACGATCACTCACACTGTGACCACGACCACGGCAAGTGCGACCACGAGCACCATCACCACGGTAACGAAAACGAACTCGATGTCGTCGTCATGCCCGTGAAATTACCCGTCAACGGCGACCTGAATACCCCCGAAGCCCAAGCCGCCATCGCGATCGCGCGCGACGCCGCTGTCCACGTTTTCGCTGATTGGGAAGCCCGCCTCAAAGAGGGCGATGCCCTCGTTCCTGGCGCTACGCTCCAACGTCTTCTCCTCAGCGAGGGCAACGGAAAGTTCGTGCTTAAGGTCAAAGAGCCCGGTTTCTACCTCGTCTTCGAAGCCTGCGGCGAACACCCGCTCCATATTCACGTCATGGGCGAGGCCGCGCGCCCCGCCTGGCAGCAGGATTTCCACGCCGCCCACACACACAACGAAGCAGTCACCTCCGTTGGCATCAGTAACCCCGGTGACCTCGACGGTAAAAAACTGAACGAGTGGATCAGCGAACTCCTCCGCGTAAAAGGTGGAGACATCTACCGCATGAAGGGCGTCCTCGCCGTAAGAGGTTCTAACAAACGCCTCGTTTTTCAAGGTGTGCACATGCTTTTCGACGCCAAGTTCGACCGCGAATGGAAATCCGGCGAAGCCCGCAGTAACACTCTTGTATTCATCGGCAAGAATCTCGACCGCGCCGCGCTCACGGAGGCTTTCAAAGCCTGTATGGCCTGAGAACTACAGCCATACGTTTAGGAACACTAATAGCGCGCCAAATTCAGCCTATGCAACGGAGCAACTTAGATATTCGCTAAACGACCCGTCGAATCACCAAAACGCTCGAGGCCCGTCACGCCTGCTTGATCGGCAAGACTAAGATAGAGATTTGTCATGGGCTTCGAACCGTGGCGCACGTAGCGACCAGGGTTCAACTGGCCTCCACCGCCGCCGGCGAGGATTACAGGTAGGTTGTCATGCGAGTGACGATTGGCGTCGGCATTGCCGCTGCCATAGACGATTCGCGTGTTGTGCAAGACGGAGTTTCCATCGACGTCGCGAGTAGACTCGAGATCTTGAAGGAAACGGGCGAATTGCTCGGAATACCAGCGGTCAATGCGGGCAATCTTCGCGATACGCTCCTGATTTCCCTGATGATGGGAAAGATCGTGGTGACCCTCGGCGACACCAATTTCGCTGAAGGAGCGGTTGTCGCCGTCGTGCGCGAGGGCGAAGGTGGCGACGCGTGTGGAGTCGGTCTTAAACGCGAGCGCGAGCAAGTCGTACATCAGGCGCACATGTTCGCCGTGACTGCGTGGAATACCCGCGGGCGTAGCGAGGTCGGGATCGACGTTGGCCCCGAAGCGTTCAGCTTTCTGGATGCGGATTTCTACTTCGCGAATACCTGTGAGATATTGATCGAGTTTTTCGCGGTCGCGCAGGTCGAGGCGACTCTGCATGCGGCGCGTGTCTTCGTTGACGAAATCGAGGACGGAACGGCGCGCCTCCATGCGCAGACGGGCGTTTTCGGCACGGGTGCCGCGCGGGCCAGCGCCAAACATACGTTCAAAGAGCAGGCGCGGATTCGACTCGGGCGGCATCGGCGTTGTGGCGGAGCGCCACGACAGATTGTACTGATACGCGCACGCGTAACCGGAGTCGCAGTTGCCCGCGCGACGATCCGTATCACAGGTAAGCTCAAGCGAAGGAAAACGCGTGAGGTGGCCGACTTGATTGGCGATCGTCTGGTCGATCGAAATGCCAGCGCGAATGTCGTTCGCACTCTTATTGAGACGCACCCCGGTGAGAAACACACCGTTACCCCGCGCATGGTCGCCACCGCCGTCATTGCCAGCGCGAGCATTGGCGTGATCGAGACCGCTAACGACCTGCAATTGGTGACGCAGCGCTGCGAGCGGTTGGAGCGTGGGACCAAAATTAAAACTCGTACCACTGCCCTCGGGCCACCAACTCGCGGGGATGGCACCGTTGGGAAAATACACAAACGCTGTGCGCAAGGGTGCGCCCGTGGCGGTCGTAGCCAGGCCTTTGGCGGCAGGCGCGGCGGCGAGAGCCCGAGTCGGCACGAGCGAGGCGAGCGAAGGCAACGCGATGCAAGCCCCGAGTCCGCGCAAGAAGTGGCGGCGGTTCATCGCGGCGAGGTGTTGCTCAGCAGTGAAAGCAGCAGGGGCGGCAGGTTTCATGGGGTCG
>RGAX01000182.1 GCA_009919985.1 Opitutaceae bacterium | reverse complement strand
GGCGCGACCGCTGGGCGCGCCGGATCACCGGAATTTTTTTCACCGTCGTCTTGCCGGCCGTGCTCCACGCCGCCGCCCTGCCGGCCGCGCTCCTCGATTACACCGACAAGTATTGTTCGTCCTGCCACAACGACGAGGACAAGAAGGGCCGTCTCGATCTCACCTCGCTGACTCTTGACCTCACCGCCACGACGGATTTTTCGACGTGGGTCAAAGTTCACGACCGCCTCGGCGCCGGCGAAATGCCCCCGAAAGAAAAAAAACGTCCTGACGCCACCGAGACTACTGCTTTTCTCGCCGCGCTCCGTGAAACCCTCGGCACCCACGACCGCGAGTTAATCGCCCGCGAAGGTCGCGCCACCCAACGCCGCCTCAACGGCTACGAATACGAAAATGCCCTGCGCGATCTCCTCCACGCTCCCTGGCTCCAGATCCGCGGCCAATTTCCCGACGACGGGGAATCTAACCGCTACAATAAAATCGGCGACGCTCTCGACGTGTCTCACGTCCATCTCGCCCGCTACATGGCCGCCGCCGACTACGCGATTCGCCAGGCGCTCACCGTGCAACTGGTGCGCCCGCCCACGACCAACGTGCGTCACTACGCGCGCGATCAACGCACGCTCACGAGCAAGTTCACGCCCAACCCTTTTAATTCTTCGCCCGACCGCATGACGTATCCCTTGCTCGACCGCGAGCCGCAGCGCCCCGTGCGTATGAGTGAGGCGCCACTTACGGTCGGCGCGCAAGATCCAGCCACGCGCGACCGTGAGGCGGTGGGTTGGGTTTCGAGTAATTACGTCACCGGCTTCACGTACCGCTGGGACGGATTTCGTGCGCCCGTCGCGGGTCGCTACCGAATTCGTTTCAATGGTTACACGATGTGGGCCGCACCCGGCGGCGTGACCAAGAGCTTTTCTCACTCCACGGACACCGTCGGAAAAATTCGTCCGCCCAATTTAAATACGCCCGACTACGATCGCCTCTCACCGGGTCGTACTATCGAGCCCATCACCGTATACACCCGCAACGGGGTTCCTAATCGCCGCCTCGGCGAGTTCGACCTCACGCCCGAGCCCGCCACGCACGATGTCGGTGAGGTTTGGTTGCTGGCCAACGAGACGCTCGTTCCCGATGCCTCGCGGTTTTACCGCTCGCGCCCAGAAAATTTCCGCAACCCACTCATGACAACCGCGGGTGTGCCCAGTGTTGCCTTCCGCTGGATGGAAGTCGAAGGCCCGCTCTACGACGCTGACACCACCGCCGGTTACCGCCTGCTTTTTGGAGAGCTGCCGCTAAAAAAATCTCCGAACCGCGCCTCCGGGCTGGCTCTGCCGATCACCGCGCGCGGTGACCGCCGTGAAGGCGGCCGCCAAGCCGGCCAACGCGTCGAACCCCTCGAAGAAACCCGCGTTGAGATCGTTACAACCGATCCACACCGCGACGCGGCCCGCTTACTGCGTGGTTTCCTCGATCGCGCGTACCGTTACCCCGTCGCCGAGGCCGACCTCGCTCGTTTCCTTGCGCTCTTCGACGAACGCCAAAGCGCCGGTTTGAGTTTTGCCGAAGCGATGGTGGCAACTTACACCGCGGTCCTCGCCTCGCCGGGATTTGTGTTTCTCGACGAGAAACCGGGCCGGCTCGACGACACTGCGCTCGCGACCCGTCTCGCACTTTTTCTCTGGAATTCTCCGCCACCGAGCGACTCCTCGCTGATGCCAAAGCACAACGCTTCCGCGACGCGTTTCTGGATTACTGGATTGATCTGCGTAAAATCGAAGACTCCACGCCCTCGACCACGCTGTATAACGATTACTACCTCGATGACTCGCTGGCGGAGGCCGCTGTCGCCGAGACCCGCCTCACGTTTGAAGAAATGATCCGCGCCGATCAACCCGCCCGCGGCATCGTCGCCGCTGATTACACCTATCTTAACGAACGCCTTGCGACGCACTACGGTATTAATGACGTGAAGGGCGCCGCTATGCGCCGCGTTACGCTCCCGCCCGATAGCCCGCGCGGCGGTTTCATGACGCAGGCCAGCGTTTTGAAAATCACCGCCAACGGTACCACCACCTCCCCGGTGCTCCGCGGCAAATGGATCGTCGAGCGCATCCTCGGCATCGACATTCCGCCACCCCCACCGGTCGCCGCCGTTGAACCCGACATTCGTGGCGCCGTCACTATCCGTCAGCAACTCGAGAAACACCGCGCCGACACCAGTTGCGCCTCCTGTCACAGCAAAATGGACCCACCCGGTTTTGCCTTGGAAAATTTTGACGTGATGGGCGGCTGGCGTGATCGGTACCGCGCCATCGATGAAACAAAAAAAGCGGAACTTGGCCGCGGCAAAAATGGCCATGCGTTTGAGTTTCATTTCGGCCTCCCCGTGGACGCCGCGGGCGAACTACCTGATGGGCGATCGTTTAAAGACATCCGAGACTTTAAAAATCTCTTGCGCCAAGAAGACGTGATGCTCGCACGTAACCTCACGCGCCAACTTGCGATTTACGCGACGGGTGCCCCGGTGCGTTTCAGTGATCGTGCCACGATTGAGCAGATCATCGTCGGCGCGAAATCGCACGACTACGGCGTGCGTGCGCTCATTCACGGCCTCGTGCAGAGCGATCTCTTCCAGCGAAAGTGAGGACGTGCGCTTGCTGGCAGGCGCTTCCGTTTAAGGTTTCAACCACGGCAATAGGTCGAGATCGACGTTGCCGCCGGTGAGGATCAAGCCGACGCGTTTGCCGGTGACCTCGATCTTTTTTTCCATAATCGCTGCGTAGGGCACGGCGCAACTCGGCTCGATGATGATCTTGAGCACTTCCCAGATGCGGCGCATCGCCTCAACGATGCTTTCTTCGGAAACCGTCACGATGCCGTCGACGTGTTGTTGGATGAGCGGGAAATTGCGTTCGCCGAGCGTCGTGCGTAGGCCGTCGGCGATGGTGAGCGTGGGCGCGAGGGGCATGATTTTGCCGGCGGCGAACGAGCGCGCGGCGTCATCGGCGGCGGCGGGTTCCGTGGCGATCACGCGGATACCGGGGCACACACCCTTGGCGGCGACTGCGGTACCGCAGAGCAAACCTCCGCCGCCGACGGGTGCTAGGATCAGATCGAGTGCGGGCGCTTGTTCGAGTAACTCGAGGCTCGCCGTGCCTTGGCCGGCCATGACGGCGTAGTCGTTGTAAGGATGGATGAGACGCGCGCCCGTTTCGGCGATGACTTGGGCGCAAGCGCTTTCTCGAGCGACGACGTTAGGCTCGCAGAAAATGATGCGGCCGCCGTTGCGGCGCACGGAATCGACTTTGGCTTTCGGCGCGTTGGACGGCATCACAATGTGCGCGGCGATGCCGCGCAGACGTGCGGCCCGGGCGAGCGCGGCGGCGTGATTACCAGAGGAATGGGTGGCGACTCCGGCCGCGGCTTCGGCGTCGGTGAGCGAGAACACGGCGTTAACAGCGCCGCGGGCTTTAAACGCGCCGATTTTTTGGAAATTTTCGCACTTAAAAAAAAGATGACCGCCGCAGAGCGCATCGAGCGTGGCACTCGTAAGCACAGGCGTACGGTGGATTTTATCTGCGATCCGCGCGTGCGCAGCGCGAATATCTGCGAGGGTGAGCGTGGTGTTCATGAAGGGAAAGTGCACTCAGTTAACTCAAAATTGTACCGACTGGAAAACGAAATATCGGCCGGCTTCACTTTCAATTGGTCAGACTTTTACTTTCAATTAGTCAGAATTTGACTTTCAATCAGTCAAAGCTTTTTCTCATCTTAAAAATCGTTATGCATCCCCGTTTTATCAGCGCAAAACTCACCGCCGCCTTGGCAGACACGCGGGTGGTGCTGATTAACGGTCCACGGCAGTCAGGTAAGACGACGCTCGCGCGCGGGCTGGCCGGTGACGCTCGGCCGTTCTTCACACTCGATGACCCTACCACGCTTGATGCCGCGCGGCGCGATCCCGTTGCCTTCGTGCGAGGGCTTGACCGCGCGGTGATTGACGAGGTGCAGCGCGCGCCCGATGTCCTGTTGGCGATCAAGCGCAGTGTGGATGAGGATCGACGGCCTGGGCGCTTTTTACTTACCGGATCCGCCAATCTCATGTTGTTACCCCGCGTCGCGGATTCACTGGCGGGTCGCATGGCTACGCTCGACCTGCTGCCGCTTTCGCCTGCGGAAGTACGGGGCACCCCCTCGCGTTTTCTGACTGAGGCCTTCGCGGGTCGCGTACCGCAACCGCGTGTGAATATCTTGGGGGCGGATCTCGTGGGGACCGTGCTCGCGGGTGGTTACCCCGAAGCACTACTGCGGGTAACCCCGGCGCGGCGTCAACAGTGGCACCTGGATTACGTGCGCGCGATCGTGCAGCGTGATGTGCGCGATCTCGCGCAGATCGACCGACTCGGGCAGATGCCGCGCCTGCTGCGGATGCTTGCGCATCACTCCGGCCAGTTGATCAACTATTCTTCGCTGGGCTCTCCGCTCGCACTCTCGCACGTGACGACGCAAAAATACGTCGGACTCTTCGAGCAGCTCTTTCTCACTCGAACGCTGTCACCGTGGTACACCAACGAGCTAAAACGACTCATCAAGACGCCCAAGCTTACCTTTCTCGACTCTGGCCTGCTCGCTTCTTTGCGTGGGCTTACGGCGGAAAAAATCGCGGCCGACCGTGGCTTATTTGGCGCCCTGCTGGAGACCTTTGTGTTGGCCGAAGCGCTGAAACTCGCGAGCTGGGAAGACGAGCCGTTCGAGTTTTTCCATTTCCGCGACAAAGAGCAGAACGAAGTCGATGTCGTGATTGAGAACTCTGAAGGTCGACTCATCGGCCTTGAGGTGAAAGCGGCGGCGACGGTGGGATCGGCCGATTTCGGTGGACTGCGCAAACTGGCGGCGGCGGCAGGCAAACGCTTTGCCGGCGGCTTCGTGCTTTATGACCACGATCAGATCGTGCCGTTTGGCGACCGGTTGTTTGCGGCGCCGATTTCGGCGTTGTGGGCGTGAGTTCGATTCCTACCCGCCAAGAATCTCCACGGCGATGGCGGCATGGAGCGCAACCGCCTTGGGTAAGGCGGCCTCGTCGATGTCGAAACGTGGATGATGATGCCCAGCAGGAAGAGGTGTGCCCACGATTAGGTAGGTAGCTTTGCCGCCGCGGGCTTGGACGGCGTCCATCATGAGCGTCGCGTCTTCGCTGCCTCCGAGTGGGGAAAATTCTACGATACGCGTGGCCCCAGATTTTTCGGCGGCGCACCGGACGATCGCGCGGGCCTCCTCGTCGCAGGGTGCGCTGCCGGCTTCGCCCATGTTTTCGATTGAGACGGTAACATCGTGTAGGGCGGCGGTGGCGCGCAGGATGCGTTCGGCCTCGACGGCCATCCAGGCGCAGATCGGCGTGGTCTCACCTCGAACTTCGAGTTTCAGGACAGCGCGGTCGGCGATGACATTGCGACCGGAGCCGCCTTCGAGTAGCCCGACGTTGATCCGGGAGGCGCCGGCGCCGTGGCGCGCGATGGCATGGAGTTGGACTGTGGCGGTGGCAGCAGCGAGGAGGGCGTTACGGCCGAGGTGAGGATCGACCCCGGCGTGCGCGGCCACTCCGTGGAAGGTCGCATCGAGCTTGGTGGTGGCGAGGATGTGATCGGTGCCGCA
>RGAX01000181.1 GCA_009919985.1 Opitutaceae bacterium | reverse complement strand
GAAATCGCATGGGACCCTTATTTCCAAAAAGATCCGACTTATCACATCGAAGGCGTGCATGACTCCTTAAAACGAGCGGCGGCGCATCTGCCGCGCGTGGATGCGATTGGCGGGAGCGCGGCGGGAGTTTATGTGAACAACGAAGTGCGTGCGGCGTCTTTGTTTCGTGGCGTTTCACCGATTGATTTTGAACAACATATCCGCCGAATGTTTTTCACGTTACAGGAGCGTTGGAGTGGGGTGCCGTTTGAAGTCGTAAACGATGGCGAAGTCACCGCGCTGGCGGGTGCGATGTCCATGAACGATAACGCGGTACTGGGTGTTTCGATGGGTACGAGTCAGGCGGGCGGTTACGTGACGCCGGCGGGCAACATCACGCCGTGGCTCAATGAGCTCGCGTTTGCGCCGATTGATTATCGGCCGGATGCGCCCCGCGATGAGTGGTCGGGCGACATCGGTTGTGGCGTGCAGTATTTTTCGCAGCAAGGTGTGGGGCGGCTTGCGGCGCAGGCTGGTTTTGATTTTCCGTCAACCTTACCGTTGCCCGAGCAACTGATCGCGGTACAAACGGCGATGAAGGCTGGCGATGCGCGGGCGCGAGCGATTTATGAGAGCATCGGCGTGTGCTTCGGCTACGCGATCGCCCATTATGCGGATTTTTATGAAGTGAGAAATTTGCTCGTGCTCGGTCGGGTGACTTCGGGTGAAGGCGGGGAAATTATTTTGGAACGTGCGGGCGCGGTCTTGCGCGCGGAGTTTCCGGAGTTGGCGGAAACGATCCAGCTGCGTACGCCGGATGAGGAAAATAAACGTCATGGTCAGGCGACGGCGGCGGCGAGTTTGCCGACGCGGCGGGCCGCGCGATGAAGGCGCCTGGCGCAGAGGCAGACGTGTTGATCGTCGGGCAAGGGATTGCGGGAACGTTGCTGGCTTGGGAATGCGAGCGGGCCGGCATTCCTTTTAGGTTAGCGGCAGGAGCCGAGGGCGCGCCGGCGATGGTCTCGCGGGTGGCCGCGGGTATCATCAATCCTGTAACGGGACAGAGGTTGGTAAAAAGTTGGCACATCGAATCGGCGTTGCCGGTGGCAAGGGCGGCGTATCGCGAGATCGAGTCGGCTTGGGGCGTGAAGGTCTGGCGCGAAATGCGGGTGCGACGCATTTTTAAGAACGAGCGTGAGCGACGTACGGGTTTGGAGAAGACGGCGCGCGGGGAGTTGGCGCCGTATGTAGTAGCGGCGGAGATGGACGGACTTTGGATCGAAGGTGCAGCGCGTGTGGATCTGCCGGTGTTATTGGCGGCAGCGCAGGAGCATTGGACGCGGGCGGGGCTTTGGCGAAGTGAGACAGTCGATCTTGTGGCGGAAACTGCGCGGTACGATCTTGTGGTGGATTGCCGCGGGTTGGCCGGCGCGCTGGATCCTGCGTGGGTGACGGTGCCGTGGGAATTTTCCAAGGGTGAGACCTTGGAGTTGGCGGTGGCGAATTTACCAGCGGACGTGATTCCCAATTCGGGTCATTGGCTTTTGCCGGTAGCGCAGGGAGCTGCGTGGTGCGGCGCGACGCATACACCTGGAGTGGTGGACGCGACGCCGACTGCAGATGCGCGTAAGACGCTCGAAGGCAGCGCCGCTCAGTTGCTTGGAGGCCAACTTTACACAGTCACCGGTCACACGGCGGGCGTGCGGGTAAATTTACCCGATCGACATCCAGTCGCGGGTAGGCATCCGGTGGTGGCGCGCTTGGGTTTACTTAATGGTCTTGGAGCCAAGGGGGCTTTGCTCGCACCAATGCTGGCGAGGCAGTGGATAAATCATCTGGCGGAGGGTGTGCCGTTTGATACTGCGATAGATGTTGCTCGTTTTACGACTACGCATCGCGGATCGCCTTAACCTTGGGTTTTCTGCTCGAAGTTTCCGAGGGCAGGTATCGTCTTGTAAGCCAACTTTCGTGCAACTTTTGATAATCGTTGGTGTTGTGCTAGTATGCCTGGTGTGTTTCCTACTGCTGACATCAGTTTCTTGACCGCTAACAGGAGCCGGCATCGCCGATCTTTGGGTTGGGTCGCACCGGTTAGACGCCCTATTATTTCACTTTGGGGCATGTGCAGCTTGCCTAGTGGTCGTCGTTTTTTTCATTTTGTAACCTTACTCACTTAATTGATAACATGAATGTTTCTGCCCCCGCGCCTGTCGCCGTCAAAAAATCCAAGACGAAATATATCGTCATCGGCGCCCTCTTGCTCGTCACCGGCCTCGGGGCCGCGGCTTATTTTAAAAGCAAAAAAGCCGATACAGGCCAGGTGGTCACCGTCGAGAAAGCGGTGGTTAAGACCATCACCCAGCTCGTGACCGCCACGGGTAAAATCCAGCCCGAGACCGAAGTGAAAATTTCCCCGGAGGTCGCCGGTGAAATTATCGCTATCCCCGTAATCGAGGGGCAGACGATCAAGAAGGGTACGCTGCTTGTTAAAATTAAACCCGACACTTACCAGGCGCAACTCGAGCAACAAGAGGCCGCCCTCGCCTCCGCTAAAGCCACCGCCGTCCTCGGCAAAGCCCAACTTATGAAGGCAGTCCAGGATTTCGCCCAATCTGAGGAGTTGCATAAGAAAAACCTCATCTCCGAGTCGGATTATACCGCCACCAAAACTCTCCTCGAAGTCGCCCAAGCGAACGTCGAAAATTATCAGGCTCAGATTCGCCGTACTGAAGCTTCCTTGAGCCAATCCCGCGACCAACTTAACAAAACCACCATTTACGCGCCGATGGATGGCTCCATTAGTTCCCTTACCAGCGAAGTCGGTGAACGCGTCGTTGCCCAAAGCAGTTTCACCGGCACCGAGATCATGCGTGTGGCCGATCTCACTAATATGGAAGTTCGCGTAAAGGTGAACGAAAACGATATCGTTAACGTAAAAATTGGGGACAAAACCGTGATCTCCATCGACGCATTCCCCGGGCGCAAATTTGCCGGCTCCGTTTACGAAATCTCCAGCTCGGCTCAAGGTGTCGGTGGCTCCGGCGCCGGTTCCAATCAGATGCTTAACACCGATGAAGTGACGAACTTCCTAGTGAAAATCCGCATCGCCGATCGTGATGTTAAACTCCGTCCCGGCATGAGCGCCACCGTCGATATTGAAACGCAGACAGTTGAGAACGTTATCTCCGTTCCGGTGCAAAGCGTCACCGTCCGCGCCGCCGGCGGTAAAACCTCCGAAGATCTTCAGAAGGAAAAAGCCAAGGAAACCCGCGAGAAATCAGGCAACGATCTCGATGTCGCCAACGAGCGTGAAGAAGCCCGTCGCAGCAAAGTAAAACTCGACCGCGTGGTCTTCGTAAAGAAAGGCGACATCGTCGAACTTCGCAAAGTCGAGACCGGCATTGCGGACAATACCTCCATCGAAATCAAAAGCGGCGTGAAATCCGGCGAAGATATTGTCTCAGGCAGTTACGCCGCCCTCACCCGCAAACTCAAAGACGGCGCCAAGGTCCAGCTCGAGAAACCCAAGACTGAAGAGGACAAGAAATAATTTGCGCGCGGACCTCGCTTTTTTAGCCACCGACTCTACGTCATGATTCCTTCACAAGTCCCCGCCGCCAGCCGCCTCACGCGCCCGGCTGGCCCTCTGGTTATCGACATCGCCGGCGTCACCAAGCTTTATGAAATGGGCGAAGAGACTATCCACGCCTTGCGCGGCGTTACGGTGCAGATCCATCGCAACGAATACCTAGCGATCATGGGTCCTTCCGGCTCGGGTAAGTCCACCCTCATGAACATGCTAGGTTGCCTCGATACGCCTACCGCCGGTCGCTACGAATTCAATGGCAAGAGCGTCGCCTCAATGATCGACGATGAACTCGCGGACATCCGTAACCGCGAGATCGGCTTTGTTTTTCAAACTTTCAATCTGCTCCCGCGGTCCACCGCTCTGGCTAACGTCGAGTTGCCTCTCATCTACGCAGGTTATGCGCCCACTGAACGCCGCGCCCGCGCCATACGCGCCTTAGAAAACGTCGGCCTTGGTTCTCGCCTCCATCATAAACCCAACGAGCTGTCCGGCGGCCAGCGCCAGCGCGTCGCTATCGCCCGCGCTCTTGTAAATTCGCCCTCGATCATCCTCGCCGATGAACCCACGGGTAATCTCGATTCCAAGACGGGCGTCGAAATCATGGCGCTCTTCGAGCAACTCTACGAGCAGGGCAACACCTTGATCGTTGTGACGCACGAAGAAGAAATCGCTCGCCACGCCCGCCGCATTGTTCGTCTGCGCGACGGTCTGATCGAGAGTGACGGTTCGGTCTATTGAGCCGCGTTTCGCCCCGCCGACATGAAGCGCCTCCTTTACGAGCTCACCGAGTCCTTTCGCATCGCCTTCGCTCAGATCCGAGCAAACAAGATGCGTTCGGTGCTCACTGCGCTCGGGGTTATCATTGGTATCGTCGCTGTCACGCTCATGGGCACGGCCATCCGGGGTATCGACACCGGTTTTACTAGAAGCCTCGCCATGCTCGGTGACGATGTCCTCTACGTCCAGAAATGGCCATGGGGTGGCGTCGAAGATTGGTGGAACTACGCCAATCGGCCGCCCCTGCGCCCTGAAGATGCCGACAAGCTTAACCACATCATCGAGCAGTCGCCCAACTCCCTACTCGAGGTTGCGGTGCCCGTCTGCTCACGAGGCAATTCCGTAAAGGCTGGTGAAAATAAAGTCAGCGGAGTCTTCACAATCGGCACCACCGCCGACTACGGCCGGCTCATCACCGCCGATTTTTCCGAAGGCCGCCTATTTAACGACACCGAAGCTGCGGGCGGTCGACCGGTCTGCGTGTTAGGCTTCGATGTCGCTGAAGCGCTCTTTCAAAACCGCTCTTCCATCGATCAGACCGTCATGATCGGCGGGCATCCGTTCACGGTCATCGGCGTTGTTGCGAAACAAGGTACTTTTCTCGGTCTCTTTTCCTTCGATAATCAAGCGATTTTACCGCTCGAGGCGTTTCGGAAATATTTCAGCGTGCGACGTGGCGCCGAGATTCGCGTAAAGATCACCGACAAAACTCGCGTGGCCGAAGCTCGCGAAGAACTCACGGGTGCGATGCGCCGCGTGCGCGCTCAACTCCCCGGCGAACGCGATAATTTCAATATCAACGAACAAGGTGCATTCAAAGCTCAACTCGATCCGATCAAGCAAGGCATCGCTCTCGCTGGATTGTTTATCACGGGGCTTTCGCTTTTCGTCGGCGCAATCGGCATCATGAATATCACCTTCGTCTCCGTGAAAGAGCGCACGAAGGAGATTGGTACGCGCAAAGCTCTTGGCGCACGCCGTCGCACCATCTTGCTGCAATTTCTAATTGAGGCCGTTTCGATTTGTCTGATCGGTGGCTTCGTCGGCCTCGGGCTTACTTATGGACTTGTTTTGGCGGTCGGCGCGGCGTTTCCGGCTATCCCCGTTGAATTCTCGGTGAGCCTCGTTTTTATCAGCATGGCTGTTTCCATTTTGACGGGCATTATATCCGGTTTTGCGCCGGCGTGGGGTGCCTCCCGTCTCGATCCGGTGGTGGCGCTGCGTTACGAATAAGAGGCGCATGAAATTTACCGAAATTCTCCGCATGGCCCTCGGTTCCCTAGGCGTGAACAAACTTCGTTCTGCCCTCACGATGCTCGGGATCACGATCGGCGTTTTTTCCGTCATTGGCGTGATGACCGCGGTTTCCGCGCTGCGTCAGTCCG
>RGAX01000019.1 GCA_009919985.1 Opitutaceae bacterium | reverse complement strand
GCACCAAGGACTGGCGCACGACGACGCTGATATTGTCGAATACGCCGGTGAAGAACAACGCGACAAGCGAAAGCCAGAACCAGGTAGAGAAACCAAAGACCACAATCGACGCGCCGAAGCCCGCGACTGTCCACAAGAGCGCACGACCGGGATGCTGGAGGGGCGCACGGTGGGCGAGCCACATGGCCATACCAAAGGCCCCGATCGAGGGAGCTGCGCGCAACCAGCCAAGGCCGATGGGACCGACATGGAGGATGTCGGCCGCGTAGATCGGCAGCAACGCCGTCGCGCCACCGAGCAACACGGCAAACAGATCGAGTGTGCTCGCGCCGAGGATCACGGGCCGGCGCCAGATGAAGTCGGCGCCCCCGAGCATGTCGCGCCAGGTGCGGTGACCTTGGGCCGGTTTGGGCGGCGTGAAATACTGCACGCGGCGAAGGAGTGCAAAAAAGATAAGCTCGAGGACTACGGCGATCCCGTAAACGGAGTGAAAGCCTCCAAAGGCGATGAGGAAACCGCCGATGGCCGGCCCGACCATGGTGGCGATCTCAAAGGTACTGGAGCTCCACGTGACGGCGTTGCTTAAGTGAGCGCTCGGCAATAACAGCGGCGGCAAGCTGCTGCGCGCGGGCCAGATCAATATGCGCACCGTCGCCATAGCAAAGAGCAGGAGAAAAACCAGCGGGAGCGCGGGATCGGTAAAGTGGAGCGACGCCGGATCAGCGTGGCGCTCGAAGAGTAGGGCGGTGGAGCGGAGCACACCGTTGGCCCAGCGCAACGGCGCGAGGTCGGGCACGCTGCTATGATAATAGGACAACAGCGCGAGGGCGGTGCCGAGGACGGCTGAGACGGCCGTACCGAGAGCAATGATGCGGCGGCGGTCGTAGCGATCGGCCAGCGCGCCCGCGGGCAACGATAGCGCGAGCAAGGGGAGCATGTTGACCAAGCCGACCAGGCCGAGGGCGGTCGCGGAGTGCGTCCATTGGTAGATTTCCCAGGTGATGGCGACCCCGACGGCTTGGCGACCGAGCATGGAGACGAAACTGCCGATGAGATAAGCTCGGTAGTTGGGCACGCGCAGGGCGGCGTAAGGGTCGTGCGGCGCGGAGGAGGCGCTCATGGTTTCTGGTCGGAAATTTTAGCAAACGGCGTCCAATGCAGCGACGGCGGGAGGTGGATTAAAAAAAGACCCCGTCCGAGGCGGACGGGGTGGGAGGAGGAGCCGGTGGGCTGAGTTAGGCGCGCTTCCAGGCCTTGTGGAGTTCGCCGCGGAGGACGGCGGCATCGGGCCAAGCGGGCGGGAGGCCGGTGATGTTGTAGCCACCGCCGCCGGGCCAATAAGGTCCCATTTCGGGGCAGGCGAACATGGTTTTATTTTTATTATGCGGGGCCTTCTTCCATAGACGCATGAGGGCTTCGACGAACACCAAGTAACTCTTCACCTCTGGGGTGAGCGCGCCCTTATGGGTGACGGGGACTTGGCAGTGGTGGCCGTTGAAAGGGCGGAAGTGGACCTGCTCACTGTTTTGGACGAGCTCGGGATGATCGAGGAGACGGGCGATGTAGTTGTCGGGCCCCAGGTGCTTGACGATCGCCAAGTGCGAAAAGTCGAAGTTCATCTTTATGAGGCGGCCCGTGGCGCGGTGGTAGCGCTCGGCGATCTCGTAGGTTTTTTCGGGCGTCTCGGTGCAACAGTCGCGGTGAATCTCAAGTGAGCAAACGACCCCGCCGACTTTATCGGCGGCGCGCTCGAGTTGGAGCCAGTGCTTCGTCGCGACGGCGGGCGGCGTGTCGTGGTTGTCCATCTGAACGTTGATCTGGACGGCGCCGGATTCTTTTTGAGCACGGATCAGTTTCTCGAACTCGGAGGGTTCGTCGCTGGAGATGAAACCGAGGATGTGGTGAAGACCGTGTTTCTCGGCGAGGCGACGGTGCTCAGGTGTGACGGCGGTGGTGATACCATCAAAGCCGGCGGCGGCGACGGCTTTGATCTTACGCTCGAGGGACCATTCCTTGAGGGGGGAGGGGTGACCGACGAGGGACCAGAGGTTGGCGATGTGGGCAATCTGGGGCATGGGGATAAGCGTTAGAGGTTTGTTACGAGAGGTGGGTGAATCAGGCGTGGCGACCCTTGAAGGTGAGTTCGGCGACGCCGCTCTTGTCGAGGCCACCGAGGCCGAGGGCGACCATGCGGTCGAACTGTTGCTTGGTGGCTCCGGCGAGCGGCATGGCAAGACCGGCCTCGGCGCCGAGGACCCAGGCGATGGTGGAGTCTTTGGCGGCGTGAGCGCCGGAGAAGAAGCAGGAGTGGTCGCGGTTTTGCATGTCCTCGCCGTCGGTCTTGAGGACCTGGGAATTGGCGCCCGTCTGGGAAAACACTTCGCGCAGCATGGTGAGATCGAGCCCGAGCGCGGCGCCGAGGCCGAGGCCCTCGGCGAGACCGGCGGTGTTGATGTTCATGACCATGTTGACGAGGGCTTTTACTTGGGCGGCTTGGCCGGTGGTGCCGATGTAACGAAGGGCGGTGCTGAGGTTTTTGAGGATGGGCTCAACGAGATCGAAGGCGGCTCGCTCGCCGGCACACATCAGATAGAGCGTGCCGTTGCGGGCTTGAGGGATGGACGAGGCCATGCAGCCCTCGAGGCTGACGGCGCCGACGGTACGGGCGCGGCGCTCGATCTCGACGTGGATCTTGGGTGTTAGGGTGGCGCAGTTGATGAAGGTCTTGCCCTTGGCGCCAAGAAGGAGCGAGTCGCCGGACTCGCTGAAGATGGCGAGTTGCGAGGCGTCGTCAGTGACGACGGTGATAATCACATCGGCGGCGGCGGTAACGGCGGCGAGGGAGGTCGCGTGGGTGGCGCCGATCTCACTGGCGAGGGCGGCGGCACTGGGGGCGTGGACGTCGTAGACGGCGGACACGGTGTACTGACACTCTTTGAGACGGCGGGCCATGTTGGCGCCCATGCGACCGACTCCGACGAAGGCGATTTTTTCAGCAGGCATGTGGAAGGATGATATTGAGGGTTTAAAAAAGGGGACGTTAGCGGGCGAAGTAAGGATTGTGGAGACGCTCTTGAGTGAGCGTGGTGAGCGGGCCGTGGCCGCAGGCGAAGACCGTGTCGCGGTACAGCGTCATGAGCTTGGTGCGGTTGTTCTCATATTGTTCGCGGAAGTGCGTGGGACTGCCGCCCATGGAGCAGGAGAAGATGGAATCGCCGACGATGGCGAGCGGCCAACTGAGACCGTCGACGACGTAGGAGGTCATACCGGGGGAATGGCCGAAGGTGAGGAGGGTTTTGACGGAGAGTTCGCCGAAGTGGAAATGGGCGTTCTCTTTAAACGTCTGCGAGCCGGGGGAGTCGGAGGTTTCGAGTTCGCTCGTCCAGACCGTGGCGCCGGTGGCGGCGACGAGTTTGGGCAGATCGGCGATGTGGTCGTCGTGAGTGTGCGTGAGGAAGATCGCGCTGACGCGGAGCTTCTCGGCGGCGATGAGGCTAAGCATATCGTCGCAGTTGGCGCCGGTGTCGAAGACGGCGGCTTCTTTGGTGCGGGAATCCCAGATGAGGTAGCTATTGACCGTCATGTCCTCGAACGGGGTGTTGAACATGGCGAAGCCCCGTTTGAAGAGCGGTTGCTCGGGATACCACGAACGGTGGGCGAGGGCTTCGAGGGCGTCGGGCGAAAGCCGGAGGTGACGGGCAACGCGGCGGATGACAAGGGCGTTGACCGTGCCGCCCTTGACGGCGGCGAGCTCAGGCAAGGTGACCTCGGCGCGGGAGGCGAGGTCGGCGTCGGTGATTTTCATCCCGCGCTGGGTTTTGTTGATGACGTCGTTGAAATTATCTTCGAGCGGGATGCGGGCCATAGGTTTGAAACGCTGCGCTGACGCAAGGAGCGCGCAAGCTGAATGGCGCTGAAAATAACAGTAAGGTGCGGGTGATTGCCCAGGGTGGCGGGAGATAAATAAGTGATATGTCGGAAATTGGATTGGCGTTGGCGCGGGTGCGTGGCGCAGAGTGGGATTACTTTTTTAACGACGAAGCCATGGACTATCTCTCCCTCATCGACCGCAGCCGGACGATTTACAAACGCTCGGATGTGACCCCGATTTTCGCGCAACCCGCGGCGTTTGCGGCGCTGATTGAGGATTTGGTTAAACCTTATCGCGACGAGCGCATCGATATTGTGGCGGGGCTAGATGCGATGGGCTTCATCGTAGGCACGGCGTTGGCGTTGAAGCTGGGCGCGGGCTTCGTACCGGTGCGTAAAGGCGGAAAATTGCCCGTGGCGCATGACCGCGAGGTGACGAGCGATTACTCGGGCACGGTGAAGGCGTTGGAGTTGCGCACGGGGGCGTTTGCGCCGGGCAAACGGGTGTTGCTGGCCGACGAATGGATCGAGACCGGAGCACAAGCGCGCGCGGCGATCGCGTTGATCGAGCGGGCTGGGGGCGTCGTCGTGGGGATCGTCGCAATCGGTTTTAGGAACAACGAGAAGACGGCGGCGCTCTGGGCGCGGTACCGTTGTCACGGCGTGTGGCCCGAGCAGGTCTGAGTAGCGCTGAGGGCGGATTGGGCAGACGATAATCAGGCTAGATGTTCGGCGCGTTGAAGTACGTCGATCAGCACCTCGAGGGATTGCCGACCGGCGACTTTGAGGAACGTCTCGTTGGGTCCGTGCGTGAGTCGCGGGGGCGTGCCGAGACGTTGCGAGCGCGTGCCGGGGCCATAAACCAACGGCAACAACTGCGCCTGATATGCGGGCGGCAGAGACGACGTGATGATTGTGGCGTCGGATGAACCGGGATTGCGATCGAAGCCGGCGTTACCTGAGGCGACGGCGGCGATGAAGGCTGCGCCCACGGGCGCATTGGCGCAACGCGCGGCGACGTCGAAGCCGGTGGACAGCGCCAAGGGTTTGACGGCGGTGTATTCGAAGGCGGCGAGTTCGGCGAGGACCTCGGGCAAAGGGAAATGGCCGCGCTTGGTAAGCGTGAGACGATGAGGGACATCAGCCGACGAGCTGGGCGCGAGCCCGACGGCGGCGGGAACGGTGCCATGCGAACGTTCGTCGCCGGCTCGGATTAGGGTGCGCTCATCAGTTGCAAGGAGCGCGGCGAGCAACGGGTTTTTCTCGGCAGGCGCGGTGCACACGTGGCCAAGGGGCGCGTGGTGCGTCCACGTGAAGTCGGCGGTGAGGGTCGCGGTGGGCGTGATGGAAACAGGGCGCCACTCCGCGAGCGTGAGTTGAGCGGCGCGGAGTTGAGTGAGCGTGCCGGTGAGTCGGATGGTGTAGCTGCTACTCTCTGCGCTGTAACACAGCGGTAAGTAAGGAACCTCGGAGCGCACGGTGTTTTCTAGGACGAGTAACGTGCTGCCAGAGGTGGGCGCAGGGAGCGCGTGACCAAAGGCCTGTCCGAGGGTGACGCCCGTCTTGGGGCCGGCGCCTTCTTCTTTGAACGTGAAGGTGAAGATGACGTTCTTCAGGGCGATCGCGCCGGTGCTCACGAGGTGCGCGAGCCAGAGCTGGGTGGCCACGCCGGCTTTGCAGTCGTTGACGCCTTGGGCGACGATTTGCGTGGCGTCCTCATAGGCGGGATGCGGCGTAAACGGCGCGGTCCAAAGGGCGGGTTCGCTTGGGACGGTGTCGAGGTGGGCGCTCAGGTAAAGGAGCGGGCGAGTGGCGTCGATCGCGGGCGGCACGCAGGTGAGATTTCCCGCGACATCGATGGTGCAAGTGTAAGCAGGTAGGAGTTGCTGCATCCGCGTGCGGACCTCACCCATCAGCGCTGAGACGGCGGCGGGCTCGGTGAAGGGTGACGGGGTGTTCACGAGCCAACGTAGCGCAGCGAGGTAAGACTCGAAGTCGGCGGGGCTTAAGAGAGGCAACATAGTGAAGGGACCGGTTGAAACGCAGGTGATACGTTGGGAAGAACCGTGAAGCGAGGCGGAGGCGCGTCAACTGCTCGCGTGGCGGCGCGAGGTTTCGGGTCAGGCGTGGCGCGGAGTTCGGTCTGGATTTTATGAGGTGGAGCGAACGTAATGGTTGAAACTCCATACCCCATCATGATCGTCCAAGGTATCCTTAATCCTCAGCTGCTCGCGCTGCTCGCGCGGGTGCGTCACACCAACACGCTCGTGATCGCGGACCGCGGGTTTCCCTTTTGGCCTGGGCTGGAGACGGTGGATATTTCGTTGATCGATGATGTGCCCACGGTGTTGCAGGTGTTGCTCGCGGTAAGGGCCAATTACACGGTGACACAGGCGTTTATGGCCAAAGAGTTTGCGCTCGAGAACACGGCAGCGACGCGGGCGGCTTTTGCGGCGGCGCTAAAAGGAGTGAAGGTGGCGACCGAGTCTCATGTTTCACTCAAGCGGCGCGTGCCAGGGGCAATCGGCGTGATCCGCACCGGTGATACGACGCAGTACGCTAATATGGTGTTGGTGTCGGGTTGAGGCAGTTGGCCTCAAGCGTCTTTTAAATTGATCACGGACACGCGTCCGGCCTTTGATCACGGCTTCAATCTTTATTTAATATCATATGAGTACCTCCCCAGATTATCTTAATTCTTTGTTTTCGTTGCGCGGCAAAGTCGCGGTCGTCATCGGCGGCACGGGCGAGTTGTGCGGCGCGATGGGTGAAGGCCTCGCGGCCGCTGGCGCTGAAGTGGTGCTCGTAGGCCGCAATGAAGAAAAGTCCAAGCCCCGCCTGGATCGTATCCATGCTGCGGGTGGGAAAGGCTACTTTGTATCGGCTGAAGCCAGCGAGAAGGCGGCGCTCGAACAGTTGTTAGCCACGGTGTTAGCCCGCTCGGGTCAGGTTGATATTGTGGTCAATGGTGCGGGCGTGAACTCGGCGACGCCATTTCTTGATATCGCCGAAGACGAGTTTGATCGGATTGTGCGCATCAATATGAAGGGTGTGTTCTTAGGCTGTCAGATTTTCGGTAAGTACTTAGTCGAGCGCGGCCAAGGTGGATCGATTATCAATCTCGGCTCTATGTCGGGTGTGGTTCCGCTTTCTCGCGTGTTTACCTATTCGGCGACGAAGGCCGCGGTGCATAACCTTTCTAAGAATCTAGCTCGAGAGTGGGCGACCCAGAAAGTGCGCGTTAACACCTTGGTGCCCGGCTTCTTCCCCGCGGAACAGAATCGAAAAATCCTCTCCCCAGAGCGAGTGACCTCGATTATGGGTCACACTCCGATGAAACGCTTTGGCGAAGCCAAGGAGTTGGTCGGTGCGACGCTATTGCTCGCTGGTGATGCCGCGGGTGGCTTTATTACCGGATCTGAGATCATTGTAGACGGAGGTTATCACGCGATGACGATCTAAGTTTGTGATAATACTATTATACTAATAAGCTATATAATCCTTGCAGTTGAATAATAATAGACACATTATAGGACTGATGATCACCGAACAAATTAAAGAACTTGAGGCGACCAAAGCTAAGCTCGCCTCTTTGGAACAGTCGATTGAGCTAGAAATGGAAACCGAATTGGCGGGCTTGCCCGTCAAGTATGGTTTCGAATCGATGCAGGCGTTAATCAAGCGCTTGAAGTCGATGGGCGGCGTCCGCGCTAAGAAGACCCGCGCTCCGAAAGCGAAATCGAAAGCCGCTCGCCCAGCCGCCGGTCAAAAGCGCGCCCGCGCGACGATTACCGAAGAGATGAAATTGCAGGTCAAGGCGTTGACGGAAGCTGGCAAGACCGGTCCGGAGATCGCTGCGGCCGTTGGTATCTCGATGCCGAGTGTTCAGAACATCAAGAAAGCCTTTGGTTTGGTGAAAGCTCGCGCCTAAACCTCAGTCGCTTTTATAATTTGCAAACCCCGTCATCTGACGGGGTTTTTTGTTGGCCTAATACAAGAGTGCTCTGGGTTCGTCGAAGCTTTGCGGAATAATATCATAGGCTGCGCCCACTTGATTTAATAACGAGCTAAGCTAGGATCGAGTTGTTGGGCCCAAGCATCGATGCCGCCCGCAACATTACTGACACGGCTGAAACCTTGTGAACGCAGGTACTCGGTGACGCGCAGACTGCGACCGCCGTGGTGGCAATGGATGAGTAGGTGTTTGTCGCGCGGCAGTACGCTCAACTGCCCGGGTATCTGGCGCATGGGAATTGCTTGCGCGCCGAGGATGCAGCAGATGGCGCACTCATGGGGCTCTCTAACATCAATGAGTAACGTCTCGGCGGGATCGGCGGCGAGGAGGCGTTGGGTTTCTTCAACAGAGAGTTCTAGCGGGACGGCGGCTTCGGACATGGGAGTGGGCGTGGATGCGGGCGGACAGGTGAAGGTGTAATTTGCAGAATCGAGTGCTTTGATCGCGGGTGAGGGTGCGCAGGAGCGGCACGTAGGTGAACGCGAAAATTTGAAGTCGGAGAACTTTTGGTTCAGCGCGTCGTAGATGAGTAAGCGTCCGCGCAAGGTCTCGCCGATACCGGTGATCAACTTGATCGTTTCCAGCGCTTGCAGGCTGCCGATAACGCCGCACAACGCGCCGATGACGCCGGCCTCACCGCAATTTGGCACGGTACCCGCGGTCGGTGGCTCGGGGAACAGGCAACGATAACACGGCGCTCCGTACTTCGGATCGAACACGGTGACCTGCCCCTCGAATTTATAAATACTGCCGTATACGAGCGGCCGGCCCGCCAGGGTGGCGGCATCGTTGTTGAGGTAGCGCGTGGGAAACGTGTCGGTGCCGTCGACGATGATATCGTACGCGGCGAAGATGTTGAGGGCGTTGGCGGCGGTGATCCCCTCGTCGTGCTCGACGACGCGAATAAAGGGATTGGTTTGGCGGAGGCGCGCGGCGGCGGAGGCGACCTTGGGTCGGCCGATGGAGGCGTCGTCGTGTAGGAGTTGGCGCTGGAGATTGTGGGCTTCGACGCGGTCGAAGTCGGCGATGCCGAGCGTCCCTACGCCGGCGGCGGCGAGGTAAAGCGCGGCGGGGCTACCGAGCCCGCCCGCGCCGATGATAAGCACGCGCGCGGCGGCGAGTTTTTGTTGGCCGGCGAGCCCGATCTCGGAAAGCAAGAGGTGCCGACTGTAGCGCGTGAGTTCGGCGGGGGAAAGGGAAGGCGAGGCGGCTGCCATAAGGCAAAGAGAGTCGGGCGCGGGCAGGTCGCAATTGAAATTGCACCGCGGGTGTGGGCCGGGCGAACTTGCGGCATGCGTTTTATCGGAATCGACTATGGCACACGCCGCTTGGGTCTCGCTTATGGCGATGAGCTAGGCGTGGCGACGCCGTTACCGGCGCAAGTCGAACTGGAGCCGGAGCGGCGCTGGGCAGGATTGATGGCGATGGTGAAGGCGCGACGCGCGACGGATCTAGTACTCGGTTACCCACTCAACATGGATGGCACGACGGGATTTAAGGCGAAGGAGGTTGATGCGTTTGCGGCGCGTTTGCGCGCAGAGCTGGGTCTTCCGGTGCATCTGGTGGACGAAACACTCACGAGCCACGAGGCGGAATCGACTATCGCCAAGGGCCGGCGTCGCGAAATCCGGGCGAGCGGGATTGTGGATTCACGGGCGGCGACGTTGATCTTGCAGGATTATCTCGATCAAAAATTTCCGCAGAATGCACCTGATGAAAGCCGCTGAACCGCCGGTGCTCCCGCGTTGGAAATGCGTCTGCGCCTACGACGGGGCGCCGTTTAGTGGCTGGCAAAGTCAGCCGGGCGGTAACGGCATCCAAGATATTATAGAGGCGCGTTTGGCGCAGATTTTCGGCGGACTGGTGCGCACGCATGCGAGCGGGCGCACGGATGCCGGAGTGCACGCGCGGGCGCAGGTGTTTCACTTTGACGCGGCGTGGCGGCACGCCCCGGAGCGATTGTTGGCGGCTTTGCGGGCGGAATTGCCCCCGGCGATCCAGATCGCCTCGGTGCGCGCGGTATCAGCGACCTTTCATGCGCGGTTCTCCGCGACGGGAAAAATCTACAAGTATCACGTGCACCTCGGCGACGCGGACCCATTTACGCGGCCGTATGCGTGGGCAGTGTTTCGGCCGTTGGATTTGAAGGCGATGGAGGAGGCGGCCGCGGTATTACGCGGCATGCATGATTTCAAGGCGTTCTCGGCGTTTAACGGCGTGGAGCGCGAAGACACCGTGCGAGATTTGCGCCGGCTGGGGATTGCACGTCGAGGTGCGCACGTGAGCATCACAGCGGAGGCTAACGGTTTTCTCTATAAAATGGTGCGGAGCCTGGTGGGCGCGCTCGTGGCGGTGGGAGAGGGTAAACTTACGCCGGCCCAAGTGAGGGAGATTTTGGAGTCGCGGATTCGAACAAATATCGTGCAGACGGCGCCTCCGCAGGGGTTGTTTTTGGAAAAGGTCTTTTATCGGTGATAGCTGGCTGCGAATGCTGCCTGTCCTACCTCAAAAATGCCTTTGCACTGGTTGCGGGAGCCCGCCTTACTCACGATCTGAAATATGTGCTCGCCGACGATGTTTTTACTACCGGTTCCACGCTCTATAGTTGTGCACACGTCCTGCGCCATGCGTGGGCGCTGAATCTGGACATCGTGATATTTGCCCACGGTTAACTTTCTCCTTCGCCATGCATTTTGATAAACCGACCTACAAGGTCCGCAAAACCGCCAAGAAAGAGATCCCCAAGGGTCTTTACACCAAGGATCCGCTGACTGGCGAAATTCTCTTCAATAAGGAGATCGAGGACAATCAGATGGTTGTGCCGCGTAGTGGGCACCATTTCCCTATCGGCGCGCGGGCACGCATTGATTCACTTTTCGATGAAGGCACTTTCGTGGAGTCCGATGCGGACGTGAAATCCGGCGATCCGTTGAAGTTCGTCGATTCCCAGCCTTATCCGGAGCGGATCAAGCGCTACGAGAAAGACAGCGGCCTGCCCGAAGCGGTGATCTGCGGCACGGGCAAGATTTACGGGATTAAGGTGTCTGTCGCGGTGATGGATTTTCGTTTCTGCGGCGGCGCCATGGGCGCAGCGGCGGGCGAGAAGATCACCCGCGCCATCGAGACCGCACTTTCTAAGAAGACGCCATGCATCATTTTCAGCGCCTCGGGCGGCGCGCGCATGCAGGAAGGCATTTTCTCGCTCATGCAGATGGCCAAGACCAGTGCGGCGTTGGGTCGCTTGGCCGAGGCGAAGTTGCCTTTTATATCGGTACTTACGCATCCGACGATGGGCGGAGTCACGGCCAGTTTCGCCACGCTTGGTGATGTGATCATTGCGGAGCCGGCGGCTTTGATCGGCTTTGCGGGTGCTCGCGTCATTAAGGATACGACCAAGCAATCGCTTCCCGCAGGTTTCCAGACTGCAGAGTTTTTACTCAAACATGGCTTGATCGACCAGATTGTGCCCCGCCTCGAAATGCGCGAGCGACTCCGTGATATCCTCGCGGCTTTGCACACAAAAAAGGTGCCCGCCTCGCTCGCGGCTAAGAACTAAAACCACGACCGCCGGCTAGCTGCGGTGGTCTGTTTTTTGTCCGTCCATGTCTGTCGAACCCTCCCTGACCGACTATGCGGCGGTGCAGGACTATCTTTTTAGCCTCAAGGCCCAGGGGCTAAAGTTCGGTATCGATCGCATGCGTCTGCTCGCGGCTGCGATTGGGCAGCCAGAGCGCGCGGTGCCGTGTGTGCATGTGGCGGGGACTAACGGTAAGGGCTCCGTCTCCGCGATGTTGGATGCGATTTTCCAAGAAGCGGGATTGCGGCGCGGTCTATACACCTCGCCTCATCTCGTGCGCCTTGGTGAACGCGTCCAAGTGAACCGCCAGATTTTGACCGAGTCGGAAATCATGGCGTACACGCGGGAATTGCGTCCGATCGCCGCGCAACTCGCGGCCGCGGGCGGCGTGGATGATCATCCGAGTTTTTTTGAGTTTATGACAGCGATGGCTTTCCTGCAATTTGCGCGTAAAAGTTGCGAGGTGAACGTGATCGAGGTCGGTATGGGTGGTCGCTTGGATGCGACCAACATTGTTACTCCGGTCGTAAGCGTGATCACGTCTATTGGGCTAGATCACTGCGAAATGCTGGGCCACACTGTCGAGCTGATCGCCGCGGAGAAAGCCGGGATTATCAAACCCGGGGTGCCGGTTGTGATGGGACGCGTACCGCTGGCAGCGGAGCGCGTGATTCGCGCGCGTGCGGCGGAATGTGGCTCACGTCTTGTCAGCGTGAGTGAGGTGTTTGGCGCGGAACTCGCGGGGTATCCGCCGACCAATCTGGAGGGTGATTATCAACGTTGGAACGCGGCCACGGCTACGCTCGTCGTGCGCGAGTTAGTTGGACGTTGGTCGATCAACGAAGCGCAGATCGCGAGGGGCTTGCTGCACGTGGATTGGCCGGGGCGTTGGCAACGCATCCGCCTCGGTGGGCGACTCGTCGTACTTGATGCTTCGCACAATCCTGAGGGCGCGCAGATACTGGAAACGAGTCTGGCGCGTCTGGTGCAAGAGACTGGACGGGCGCCGATTGTGGTTACGGGCGTTTTGGGCGCGGTTCGGGCGCGGCCGTTATTGGAGACGATCAGTCACTATGCGGCGGAAATTCATTGTGTCGTACCGCAGCAAGCGCGTGCGTGTGGCTTTGCGGAAATGGAAACACTGGTGCCGGCGGAGTTCACGGCGCGCGGTGGACGCATTGTGCGTTCGAGCGTGGATACAATTTTCCCGGGCGAGGACCGTTGCAACGTAGGCGGCCCGGACGACGTCGTGGTCGTGACTGGCTCGATTTATCTGCTCGGTGAAATCATGGCGCGGCTGGCGCCCCAACGTGGCCCCGGCGAGGGGCGGTTGCAGGATTTTTGATCCGCGAGGAACTTCGCGCGGATCAAACGAGTTTCACAAGGTCGGCCGTGGCGGGTACGTCTTTGATGATCTGCGAGGGTTCTGGCCCGACGCCGAGGTAGCGAAGATTAGGGAGTTTCTCGGTGCTGGGCCAAGGTTCGCCGGCGTAGGCGACCTCGAGCGTAGCCTTCATCATCGCGGCGACGTAGCGCTGGGCGTTGCGCGGGAGTGCGGCGAAATGACGGATTTTCGAAATATCTTCGGTCCAACCGGGATGCGCGGTGTAGACAGGCTTGAGCGTTTTGCGCACGGCTTCGTTGCGGGGGACGTGGCGATAGATTTTCCCCGCGGCGTCTTGGTAAGAGGTGCAGATGAGCAAATCGCCCGACCACGCGCCGGAGTGCGTGAGCGCATCGGACTTGTTGATCATGACGTCTTGAAAACCGCCGTAGCGGAGGGCGTCGCCTTTTTCCACGGCGTCGAACCAGCCGACCATGCGTTGGCGGCCGGTGCTGGTGCCGAATTCGATTTGCTTCAGCTTAATGGCGAGCGGGTGCGCGTCGTCCATTTGCGTGATAAAGGTGTGGGTGCCAACTTTGGTGTCGTAGGCTTTGGCGACGCCGAAGGTGTGGATGCGTTGCACGGGTATGCCGGCGCTTTCGAAGAATTCGGGCGTGTAGGTGTGCGAGGCGGTGACGTTGGGCGAGAAGCCGTGGCGTTTATCTAGCCAGTAAGCTTGGCCAAACTCGCCAATAATGGTACGTCCGGCGTGAAGCTCGCGCAGAATCAACTCGCGGACTTCGCCGATGTTGGGCGCGAGGGCGACGCCGGCGTCCCAGGTGACTTGCGTGAGGGTATCCAGATTGAGTGTGAAAGGCGCCGCGCCGCGGAAGCGCGTGAAATCGAATTCTTCCTTGGTGAATACCCCGAGTTCGATGGCTTCGGCATTCGCGCGGAGTTCGGCGGTGGTGAGTTTGTCGAAGAAACCGGCGAAGGTTTCTGGGCTGACGCGGCAGACGTGTTGGATGATACGGAGGGCGCGGTCGGCGCGTTGGGCGAGTTTGCGGGCGAAGAAGTTGGGGCCAGCGAGGAAATCGGAGTACGTCATCTGCCACTGGCCAATTTCGTCGGTGTAAGCGGGCGTGATGCCGCGCCCAGTCGAGCCGCGGGGCTCTTCGGCGAGGACTTTTTCGCGGTAATCTTCCCAAGCGAGATCGAGGAGGCGATGCGTGAGGTCGGTGACCATCGTGCGCTCATCGATCATTAGGCGGGAGAGGATGGCGTGGCCTTTGAGTTCGAGGGGCTTTGTTTCCCACCAGATTTTGCGTGGATCAGCGACGACGCCGGCGCCGATACAAAGATGCGCCGCGTCACGGACGACGACGCCGGCGGGTAGGAGGTTCAGTTTGACGCCGCCGGCGGTGTGGCCCGAGTTGGCGCCGCCGTTGACCTTCAGGACGACGGATACGGCGTGCGGCGTGCCGCGAAGTTCGTCGGCGACTTCGGGAATGAGACGGCCTTTGCCCTCGTCGCCGAGCGAGATACCGACATCGGCGATGAGTTGGCTGGAAAAAGGAAGAAGTGACATGGGTTGCGGTGCAACCGAGTCAGGCCCGTAGAGCGGAACGTCCCCTGTTGCCGAAAAGGAAAAGCGGGGCGGGAGGGGGGACGGCAAACAGAAAAATGGCCTACCCGGGTCAGGTCCAATCGATGTGCATTACGACGTCGGGACAAAGACGGCGCAGACGGGCGAAGGCACGGTGAGGCGTTGTCCGGTAGTAATAAGTCGGCCGGTTTGGGGATCGACGCGGAAGACGGTAACCGTGTTGGAGTCTTGGTTTTCGGAGAGGAGCCAAGTGCCGCTCGGGTCGAGGGCGAAGTGGCGTGGGGTCTGGCCGAGGGTGGGGACGCTTTCGAGGTAGGTGAGCTGGCCGGATTTTTCGTCGATGCGATAAGCGACCAGCGTGTTTGCGCCGCGATTGGAACCGTAAAGGAAGTGGCCGTTGGGGTGGACTTGGATTTCGGCGGTGCTGGTGCCTTTGGGGACAGATTCGCCGGGAGGAAGCGTGGAAATCGTTTGGAGGTGGTTGAGCGAACCGGCTGCATCGTAGTGAAACGCGTCCACGGTGCAGAAGAGCTCGTTGATGACGTAAGTGAAGGGTTGCTTCGGATGAAAGACGAGGTGGCGCGGGCCGGAGCCGGCTTTGAGCGAGGTGCCTGCGATCATGGTGTTCTGCGTGAGTTTGGCGCTGGGTGCGTCGAGGAGGTAACAAAAGACCGCGTCGAGTCCGAGGTCGGGGACGAAAACAAAGCGGTTGTTAGGCGAGGGATAAACTCCGTGCGGGTGCGGGCCTTCTTGGCGATCGGGATTTACGCTTTTGCCTTGGTGCTGGATGAGTGAGGCCAGCGCGCCGAGTCGGCCGTCGGGGAGCAGGGTCATGGCGGAGACGCTGCCGCCGCCGTAATTAGCCAAGAGAAGAGATTGGCCCGTGGCGTCGATGGCGAGGTGGCAGGCGCCGGAGCTACCGGTGGAGATTTCGTTGAGTAATGTGAGGGTGCCGCTGGTGGGGTTGAGAGCGTAGGCTTTGAGGCCTTGGCCGGGCGTGCGTTTTACATCGGCGCTCTCGTCGAGGGCGTAGAGAAATCGGCCGTTGGGATGGAGCGCGAGAAAAGCGGGGTCTTGAGCGGGCGCGACGAGTTCGGCGGGGGAAAGTTGACCGGTGGCGACATCGAGACGCGAGCAGTAGATGCCTTTGCTAGCTCCCGCGGTGTAGGTGCCAAAGTAAACGAAGGAATCGGTAGGTGTCACGGCGTGGAGCGAGGAGAGCATGACGCAACTAAAGAAAATTACGCGGAGCAGGTTCATGGGAATGGCGGTTTACCAACTGAGCTCGAGGACGCGTCCTGGAGTCATCGGACGGCCGGTTTGGGTGCCGATGGGGCGGGTGTATTCGAGAATGTAGAGTTTGGGACCGACTTGCAGTAGATCGATGGGGCGAGCGAGTGGGGCGATGAACGTCTCGGTGCGGGCCTCGTAGATGCCGGCGGCATTTTTTTGAAGGTCGACGGTGAGAAGGTCGAAACCGACGTCGGGTTGACCGAGAAAATTACCGAAACGACCGAGGATAAATTTCCCGCGATAGGCGGCCGGCCAATCGGGGCCGCAAAAAACCATGCCCGCAGGTGACGAGTGGTTACTAAAGGATGCGAGCGGGCGATCAGCGGTGCCGCCACCCGCTGGGCCATAGTTGCGCAGAGCCGGCGTGAAGGTGAGGTCCGCTGGGGCTGTGGGGGTGTAGGGATAAGGTTTGGCGGCGGCGGGGGCGTCGCCGAATTGGTAAGGAAAGCCGTAGTGTTTGCCGCGCTCCACGAAATCGAGTTCCTCGGGGACGTTCGCGTCGGGACCGTTGCTGGCAGAAAACAATTCGCCGCGATCATTCCAGGCGAACGACCACGCGTTGCGGATGCCGCGGGCGAAGACCTCAATCGTGGGAGCTTCGCTGCGTGGATCGACGCGCCAGAGCGCGGCGGTGATTTCGGTTTCGCCGCCTTTCCAATAAATCGAGGAACGGCCCGCCCCACCGCCGTCGGTCTCTCCGCCATCGGTGCGCGCGCCACTGCTCACATACATAAAACCATCTGGCCCTTGGGCGATGTGGCCGACGCCGTGATTGTAGTAGTTATTGCCCCAAGGATAGCTCGTGCGCAGCCAAGGCTTGAGTGCCGTGGGTTGACCGGAGGCATCAAGTGGAGCCGAGCGGAAGATGATGACGCGATTGAGGTGATGCGGCTTTTGGGGGAACTGCTGATTGGTGACTACGTAAAGCCGACGCGCGGAGTCGATCGTCAGTCCGAGCACGGCAAAAGAACCGGCGGTGACTTCAGCGTAATCTTTGGCGGCGAGCACGCGCTCAACTTTGCCGGTGCCGGTATCCAACCGATAAAGATCGCCGCCTTCGTTGAGGACAAGGAGCCAGTTGACGCCAGGAATCGTGGCCAGGCGAACGCCGTTGGCTGGAAGTCGGGCCACCTCGCGCAGCCGAAAGCCGGCGGGTACCGCGGGCAACGGGGCAAACGGGTCTGGTTTTTGTTTGGCGCCGGCGTTGAGTTCGGCGCGGACCTGCGCGACCTCGGAGGGCGTCACGGCCTCGCCGGCGTTGCCCCACGCGTTGCGCACATAAGTGAGAATCGCCGCGGCTTGATCATCGTTGAGCGGCTGAAACAGGTTCATGACGCTGTTGTACTCGACGCCGTTGACCTTGATCGGACCGCTGAGCCCTTGAAGTACGATCCGGATGCTGCGGGTTTTGTCGGCCATCAGATAATCCGAGCGCGCGAGCGGCGGGAAGACCGGGGCGATACCCTGGCCACTGGCCTCGTGACAGACCGCGCAATGCACCTGAAACAACGTCGCGCCCCAATCGCTGCGGGTCGTGTCTGCCGCGGTGGCGTTGGTAAGACTGAGTCCGCGGAGCAGCGCGGACGAGAAGACGAGGACAAGCGCGAGGGGTCGCATCCAACGTGGATAAAAGAGCCGCGAAACGGGGCAAACTCTAACCGTAGCCTATTCAAACAATGGGCTTCGCATGAGGCGGAAAGTTTTTCCTAATTACCGGCTGGGCCCTTTGCGGTCCGTTTTAATCCACACCATGTCGCGCCTCAATTTCCAGTTGCAGAAAGAATCCGTCGGCTCGAAAGCGCGCGCGGGCACGTTTACTACGCTGCACGGCGAAGTGCAGACGCCGATCTTCATGCCCGTGGGCACGCAGGCGACCGTGAAAGGACAGACCGTCGAGTCGCTCAAGGCGACCGGCGCGCGCGTCTTGTTGGCGAACACGTACCATCTTTTGCTCCGGCCCGGTCCGGAGGTGTTTAAGAAATTTGGCGGAATTCACCGTTTTATGAATTGGGACGGTCCGGTGCTGACGGACTCCGGCGGGTTTCAGATTTTTTCACTCCCTGGTGAGCGTCATATGAATGAGGAAGGTGCGCGCTTCAAAAGCTACGTCGACGGCACGCATTATATGCTTTCACCCGAGTCGAGCGTCGCGATGCAACGGGCGATCGGTAGCGACATCAACATGGTCCTCGACCAATGCATTCCCTCGACGGCGCCTTACGATCAGGCTGAAGCGGCGATGCACCTCACGCACCGTTGGGCGGAGCGCTCGTTGCGCGCCCGCGGCGACGGCCCGCAAGCGATGTTTGGGATCGTGCAAGGCGCCTGTCACCACGACCTGCGCAAAAAGAGCGCGGCTTATCTTACGAAATTACCCTTCGACGGACTCGCCATTGGCGGACTGGCGGTCGGCGAGACGCATGCGGAGCGCTATGAATTCACCGGTTTCGTGACCGATTTTCTCCCGAAAAATCTGCCGCGCTACCTGATGGGCGTCGGCACGCCGATTGATATCTTAGAAGCGGTACACCGGGGCGTGGACATGTTTGACTGTATCATCCCCTCGCAGCTTGCGCAGCGCGGTACGGTGTTTTCTTCGCATGGCAAACTCCGGATGTCTAGGGCTTGCTACAAATTCGACGAAGCTGCGCTCGATGCGAAGTGCGACTGTCACACGTGCAAAAATTTCTCGCGCGCTTATCTTCATCATCTGGTGAAATCCGACGAGATGCTCGGTTGGCATCTGTTGGCGACGCATAACATGGCGTTTTATCACCGCCTGATGCGGGAGATGCGCACCAGCATTCTTGCGGGAGATTTCGCGGCCTACTACGAATGCCAGCGCCCGGAGCTTGCGCGTTCCGACGATGATAATCCCAGTGTGCCGCAAAAACGGCAGAAGCCCGCCAGCCAACTTAGTTCAGGCGAAGTGATGCACTCGGTGAATCGCCCCAGCGACGAGGCAGAGCGAGTTTACGTGCAACAATCCGATCTTGGCCGCCGCCTCGTGCAGCATGCAGATCAACCCGCGCCAAGCGAGGAACTCGTGATCTGGGACGTGGGTCTTGGCGCGGCGTCCAACGCGATGGCAGCGCTTCATTGTTTCGAAAAAGTACTCGAAAAAAATGGGGTCGATGCACTGCGGCCCGTGCGGATGGTGAGTTTCGAATGTGATTTGGATCCGTTGCGGTTGGCGGCAAAGCACGCGACGTTTTTTCCGCATCTTAGACACGGTGCGCCTCACGCGTTGCTGGAACACGGGCGCTGGTCGCACGCCTCGGGCAAATGGGCGTGGGAGCTACATCATGGGGATTTTCTCGAAAAATTTTCCGCAACGCCTGCGCCGGATGTGATTTTTTACGATCCGTTTTCCACCAAAACGGATTCGGCGCTCTGGGTGCCGGCGGTGTTTGAGCGCATGTTTGCCCATTGCGGCGCGAAGGCGGCGGAGTTGTTCACCTACTCTTCGGCAACGGCGGTGCGCGTGGCCTTGCTCGCCGGAGGTTTTTTTGTCGGCGAAGGCGTGAGCACTGGGCCGCGTGCGGCCACGACCGTGGCGATGACGCGGCTCGATGGGCTGCACCACCGAAAAGATGCGCCGAAGCTGCTCGGCGCTGATTGGCTCGCGCGCTGGCGCCGGAGTGACGCGAAGTTTCCGGCGAGTTTGCCGATGGAAGCGCGGGCTAAATTTGAACGCCGCATCGAGCAGCATCCGCAATTCACGCGGCCGGCGTGAACCCACGGCGCGCACCGAAGAGTGATTTTAATTTTTCCGCGTCGAGACTTCGATCACGTCGTGCGGGGCGGCCTCTTTTTGGCCGGCGGGGCTGACTCGAATGTAGCGGGCCTTGGCGCGCAGCGCCGGCAGCGTTGCGGCGCCGAGGTAGCCCATGCCGCTTTGTACGCCGCCGATGAGATTGTCGATCGTGTCGTCGAGGGAACCGCTGACTTCCTTGAGGGCTTCGATGCCCTCGGCGGTGACCTTGCGGGCGGTGTCGTTTTTGTCGTGGCCGTAGCGGGCGGCGCTGCCGGCTTTCATCGCGGAGAGGCTGCCCATGCCGCGGTATTGTTTATAAACTTTGCCGCTGATCTCCATGATCTCTCCGGGTGCTTCGCGGCAGCCGGCCAAGATGCCGCCGCAAATGACGGCGTCGGCGAGAGTCAGGGCTTTGACGATGTCGCCGGATTTGGTGATGCCGCCGTCGGCGAGGAGTTTGACGCCTTTATTCTTGGCAGCGGTGCTAGCGACGTAGAGCGCGGTGAGTTGGGGGATGCCGACGCCGGCGACGATGCGGGTGGTGCAAATTGAGCCGGGGCCTTGGCCGATCTTGATGGCGTTGGCGCCGCAATCGGCAAGGAACGCGGTGCCAGCGGCGCTAGTGACGTTGCCGGCGATGATGGTGAGATCGGGGAAGGCGGCGCGGACGAGTTTCACCATGTCGCCAACTCCTGCGGTGTGACCGTGGGCGGTGGAGACGGCGACGGCGTCGATGGATTCGTCGACGAGATTGCCGATGTGTGAGAGGATTTTTTCACGATCGAGCGAGCCGTCGGGTAGACGGATCGGCGAGAGGGCGGCGCCGACGACGAGACGAAAATGCGCGTCGCGGGCGGGCTTGCGGCGGGCTTTGGCCTCGGTGGTGATGCGCTCGACGTCGGAGGCGGTGATGAGGCCGCGCAGACGATCATCGGGATCGACGACGAGCATTTTGTTAATACCGACGTTGCGGGTGAAGAAACGGTCGGCGGCGGAGATGGGATCTTGAGCGGCCGCGGCGGCGGTCTCGGTGATGAGGGCGGCGCGCGGGGTCATTACTTCAGAGACGCGTTTGGATTTGTAGCGTTCCTTTACGACGTTGCCGGAAAGGAGCCCGGCGAGACGGCCAGCGGCGTCGACGACGGGGAACGTGGAAAACGAGAAACGCTTGGCCTCGATCATGGCCAAGATGTCGCCGATGAGTAGATCCGGTCCGACGGAAATGGGGTCTTGGATGAGACCGTGGATGTGTCGTTTTACGCGAGCGACTTCCTTCACCTGCTCCTTGGCCGGCATGTTGTAGTGAATGAGACCGAGTCCGCCGTTGAGCGCCATGGCGATGGCCATGCGGGACTCGGTGACGGTGTCCATGTCCGAGGAGATGATCGGAATGTGCAGCCGGAGAGATTCGGAGAGCGAGGTGGCGGTGTCGGCCGACTTGGGAAGAATCTCCGAATGGAGCGTGGCGAGCGAGACATCGTCGAATGTGAGGGCCGTGGGCAGGTTGGCGCGGAAGAAAGCGTCAGCCGGTAGATAAAATTCAGCATCGGCCGCGGCGGCGTCGAGCGAGGAGGGCGTGGCAACCTGGGTCATGATTGCCATGAACGGAGTAGGGCGGGAGGCGAAGAGCGCAAACAGAAATTCGGATATCTGCTAAAATGCTACTGAACGGCGGCAGGCGGAGCGGTACCGGGGAAGGACGGGGTCCTCGAAAGGAGTTGGTGCGGAGCGTTGCGTTGGTGGGCGCGGTGGGTTTGTTGGGCGGAGAATTTATGCGACTTAGGTTTCAGTTTCGGCGGTATCGGTTGGCGTTTCGCACGGCGGTGCGAACGGCGCATGGCGTGTGGACCGAGCGCGAA